>NZ_CP032485.1:2205000-2477279 GCF_006542335.1 Neokomagataea tanensis
GCTTTACTGCCAGCGCAGTTGCAGATTTCTGATCAGGCGTGAAATTATGGGCTACGTAAATGCCCGTCACGGCATCGCAGTCAGCTACCATCAGGCCATTGTAATGCCAGTTACCGCGCATCTGGTCTTGCAGAAGGTATTGGCTGGCGCAGTCAGGTTCACCGTTCAGTGAGCTATAGGCACACATCAGGCCAGCGGCTTTGCCGTCAATGGCTGCCGCGCGGAATGCTGGTAAGTAAGTATCAAGCATGTCGTGCTTACTGGCTTTGATATCGACCCACCGGCGTGTCGCTTCCGGTCCACTGTGAACGGCCAAATGCTTTGCAACTGCTGCAGTGCGGTAGTAATGCGGGTCGGTGCCTTGTAGACCCTCAATATACGCAACTCCCATACTGCTCGTCAGGGTTGGGTCCTCGCCATAAGTTTCTTGACCGCGCCCCCAGCGTGGGTCCCTGTCGATGTTCACGTTAGGCGCAAACAGATTGCGTCCCTCAAACAAACCACTTGCGCCATTTTTGCGGCTGTTAGCTTGTTTGTTAAGAATACGCATTTCTGTACTGACAATAGTAGCCACATCGCGAATGGCGTTGGTGTCAAACGTAGCTGCAAGTCCAATAGGTTCTGGAAATTGAGTGGCGCCTGGCAGTGCAACACCGTGCAAGCCCTCGTTCCACCAATCGTAAGCAGGAACGTTTAGTCGGGGAATAGCACGCGCTTGATTGACGAGTTGTGATGCCTTTTCTTCGAGGGTCATTCTGCTCACAAGGTCGGCGGCGCGCTGCTCGGGAGATAAGCTGACGTCTAGGAAAGCAGGCTTTGTGGTGGATGCGTGAGCGTGTGGTAAGCTGGTGCTGCCTAGTAGGGCAGCGCAAAGCATTCGTGAAATCCGATGTTTCATTGTGAGTCTGTCCTGCATGGCAACTGGGTCATCAAGACCGAGTGGGTTACGTGTATAAGCAAAAAAAGCGTTATAAATATCGATATCGAAATTAATAATTCGAATATTTTATACAATGTCAATCTAGTTTTTAGGGCACTGGGCTTGGGGGAGGGGCTGCTAAATTCGTATATCGTCTCTTATTTTGAGGTTTTTAAGAATGCTGCGCAAACCGTCTGTTGAATTGTACCAAATAGTACGTCGTATAAGTGAGGTAATGTTATTTTATATTATCGTGGAATATAAAATTAGTTATATATTAAATATAATATGGCTTTAGATAAATTTTAAAATTACCTAAAACCATAAGATATTATATTTCTATTTCTTCTTTTACTAATATAGTGGATAATATTCCTGCAAAAATAAGGCTTGCTGCGCTTATGTACCAAGCGGCATCGAAGCGGCCCGTGTAATTTACTATATATCCAGTTGCGATTGGTGCCAAAAGCCCAAGCCCATTACTAAAAGTTAAAGTAACCCCTGTGACAGTGCCAATTTTACTGCCGTCACTGATTAACTCCGTTAAGAGCGCCGTATTGGAACCGTTTGCAGATATTAGGCAGCATAGTGAAATCGATAGTAATATAAGTATTGGCGTAACAGAATGATAAAAAGGGAGAAGCCCTATGCTCGCAGCTCCCAGAAAGAAAAACGCTACTACGAAACGGCGGCGTTTTGGTATTGCCCCTCTCAAAAAAGCTATTTTTTCAGCAATTCTACCAATAAAAATAGCACACACGGCTGCAATTAAATAACAGGTAGCAGTATGACTTCCCGCGCCCGTAACGCTGATGTGCAGTTCGTGTATGAGATACACCGGCAACCACGAAAGAACGAGAAAATTTAGGTAATTTTGCGTACATTGTGCTATCAAAATACCCCAAAATGAGCGGGCTTTAAAAAGCGACTGTATTTGCTTTAATGTGATAATTTTTTTATTAGAAGCCGATATTTGGTTGTTTTTGTCACGATATAAAACCCACCACGCTAATACCCATATTAGCCCCACAGCTCCTAAAGCCACAAATTCAAAACGCCACCCAAAATGAAAGATCAGCGTTGCGCCTGCTAATGTGCCGCCAGCTAAGCCTAATTGCATGCCCGTGAGTAGGATTGTCATGACCAATCCGCGTTCGCTAGGCTTTGCCCAGTGTCGGACGATTGTGGCACCTACGCCAAATGTTGGTGCTTCGCCGGCACCAAGAAGTACGCGTGTGAATAAAAATTGCCCTAGCGATTGGGTAATACCTCCGAGCATCATTGCCACGGACCAGAGACCTACCGCCAAACTACCGACCCTGCGCGCTCCGTAACGATCGAGTAGCATGGTGGAAGGCAGGTTCAATATAAAATAGGACCACATAAAGCTTGAAGCTACCCAACCCATCTGAATAGAGCTAAGCGAAAATTCTCGTCCTAAATCTGGTAAAGCAATAGATAAAGCGGCGCGGTCTCCGTAGCTGATCATATACATGATGAAAATCAGCAGAAAGAAAACCTGCCGTGGCATTGCTTTTGGTTGCAAAAAAGCAGTCGTCATTCGGGCTGTCCATTTGTCTGGGAGAGAGAAGGTAAGACTTCCGCTGGAGTAGGGTGACGATCATGACGCAGCATCCAGATGCCGGCGCTAACGATTAGAGCTCCGCCAACAATTGTAGCGATACCGGGAGGTTCCTCAAAAGCGAACCATCCAATCAAAGCAGCCCAAAACAGGCCAGTATAGGTAAATGGTCCAATGGCTGAAACTTCCGCAGAAGCAAAAGCTTCAGTTTGTAAAATTTGAGAGAGGCCTGCGAAGACACCTATAAAAATGAGGGGCAACCACGCAGAGGCTGAAGGTGTGACCCAAATAAAAGGCAACGGTATAGCGGTGGCGAGTGTCATCAAAATAGCCTGCCACAGCGTAATGGTGGTACTAGCTTCTGTGGCTGAAAGTTGACGTATTTGCATGGTCGTGAGAGCGCCTACAGCTCCCTGAGCCAACGCGATCAAGGCAGCGAACTGCATTCCGTCCGTCGTTTGAAAAAGCCCCTTGCCGGCAGCGACAACCAGGACACCCGTAAACCCGATACCAACGGCAACCCAGCGGTGAATGGACGGCCGCTCTCCCAGCAATGGAATGGATAGAAGTACGAGAAACAGCGGTTGTGTATAAGAAAGAGCTTGCTGTTCGGCGAGGGGAAGGTGGGTGACTGTGTAGACGATCATCACCATACTCAGCAGCCCGAAACCGGATCGCGCAACGTGGCGACCGAAATGCTGGGTGCGTAAAGTTCCGCCCGTGCGACGTGCAACAAATAGTACAAAGGGTAGAGAAAATAAGTTTCGGAAAAAGACAATTTCAAGCGCCGTGAGTTGTCCTCCCAGCTTTTTCTGTAAAGCATTGAGAAGAGCCAAAACACATGTAGCAATCGTAAGAAAGAGCGCGCCGCGTTGGAGGTTGTGTTTCATTGCGATGATCAGGAAATTAGGCGATATGCAGGTGTGATCTCGCCCCCTAAAGCGATAATTTGATCACGGATTGTACGCGCCAAATCTACTGCTCCGGGCGTATCGCTATGGACGAGGATTGAAGACGCTTCCATGGAAAGCAGAGTGTTATCAATAGTAAGAACGGTCTTTTCTTCCAAAAAGCGACGTACACGCGTGCTTAAAATCGCTGTATCATGAATAACGGCCCCTACTTGCCCGCGAGGTACAAGTGTTCCTTTCGCGGTGTAGGCACGATCTGCGAGAAATAATGCTTGTGTGCGCAATCCTACTTTTTCAGCAGCTTTGACGCTTGCCTGTCCGGGCATGACGAATAGGGTTAGATCTGGATCAAGGCTGTAGATAACGCGCGCGAGACGCAACGCGCGCTCAGGGTCTTCATTCGCAATTGTGCCGAGTGCAGCATGGTAACTAACGTGCGTTACACGGTGGTTATGCCGGGCTGCAACCCCCTGTAGTGCGCCGATTTGGTAAGCGACCATTGCTTCCAACTCGGTGTCACTTACGGGCATTACACGGCGTCCAAACCCTGCCAAATCAGGCAGTCCCGGATGGGCACCAATGCCGAGCCCTTTCGCTTTGGCAGTGCGTACTATGCGGTCCATAATAACGTGGTCACCAGCATGAAAGCCGCATGCAATATTTGCAGATGATACTATGTCCATCAATGCGTCATCATCAGCGATGTGCCACCGCCCAAAACCTTCGCCCATGTCGGCGTTTAGATCAATTTTCATACAATGCCTTTGCGTGCTTGTGAGCGGCGATAAAATCCGGCCATCATGCGAAGATCGTTTAGATACGAAGTGATCTCTTTGCTGGCTGCGATCCCCTCCGCATGGGTGCACTTTTGCAAGCGAATGGAATGACCGATCCGTGCTTGTGCTAATCTCCACAAATCAGCTTCAATAACGGTCGCTATACGGGGATAGCCACCTACCGTATTGGCATCCGCCATTTGCACGATTGGTTCGCCTGCTGGAGGCACCTGCATAATACCGGGGACAATGCCGTAGGAGCGCAGTTCCATGGGTTCTTTAGTCTGTAGTGATTGGCCACTCAACCTGTAGCCGACGCGATTACTGTTGGGTGTGATGCGCCAAGAATCGGACCAGAAACTGGCCTGAGATGTAGGCGTGAAGCAATCGTGATCCGTCGCAGGAATGGCGCGTAATGTGACGGTTTTTGGCTCGCTTTGACCGAATGTACACAAAGCAGATTTGGGAGGTATGGCTCCGTAGCCTGTTAGAAACTCTCCATCAAACAGTGGCAAAGAATCTCCTTCTTCAAGGGAACGACCGTTCAAACCGCCAAAGCTGCCGCGCAGTTGCGTGCTTCGTGAACCGAGCATAACGGGCACGTTAATACCGCCAGAGAGGCAAAGATAAGCGCGCATTCCGTCATTGGGTGGTGCTACTCTGAGCACTTGTCCCGACCGAGCATGTGCAACAGACCATGGGAGGATGGTTACTCCATCGAGAGTAAGCGGCGCAGTCGTGCCAGTAACAATAAAGCTGCGATCGTTTTCAAAGCGTACAGCAAACGGATAGGTCTGAATTTCTATACATGCAGCATTTAAGTTATTATTGAGCAGAACATTCCCTACTGCCAAAGCAACTGGGTCCATTACTCCAGAAAGACCAACGCCAGACTGCCTGTGGCCGGGCCGACCGGTATCCTGCACTGTGTTTAGAGCAGAGGTTTCAAGGACAGTGATCACAAATCAATTCTCTCAGCGATGAACCGTACCCGATCTCCGATTGCAAAGAGGGAAGGTTGGGCGCGCGTCGGGTCGAATAAAGCAATGTCAGTGAAGCCAATGGCGTTCCACCCATTGGGGCCGGTCAGGGCGGCTATACCAGTTTGAGGCCCACCGATGGTGAGTGTACCAGCAGGCATGTTAAGCGCCGGTACCGATTTGCGAGGGGTTGCAATGCGTGGGTCTAGGCCATGTAAATAGCCAAACCCGGGTGCACTACCGACAGCGCAAACAGTGTAGCTACCTGCGAGATGCAAGGCGATGACGTCTTCTGGGTTCATTTGTGAATGTGCGGCGACGTGCAACAAATCCGTGCCGTAGGACCCGCCATAGCTGACGCCAATCTCAAAGTGCCGTCCTTCAATTTGGCGCTCAGGAAGCGTGGCCCAAGCATTTAAAAGCCATTCTATTAAAGGTTCTATACGCTCAGGGGGCTGTTTGAATACCAGCATCAAATTTGTAACACCGGGAATGGTTTCAGCCACATCATCTCGGCTCTCAGCGGCATCCATCAGCGCCCATATACGGCGCTGCGCAGGCATACTAAAGGCACCCGGTGCTTCGAAGAGCATGGCGCGTGTGCCAATCATACTGATGGTCGGTGGCTTCTCCAATGAACACTTTCTCCAGCGAAGCGGCATACGCCGCGTTGTGGTGTCGATACATAAGCGTAAAGATAGCTGGGTGGTCAGTTCCAGTGGTGGATGGCCCTTTGGTGATATCGCATAATCTTATAATTGCTGAAAATGCTCCTAAGGGCGCCTTGGGTGTCTTGGCGAGGCATTTATTGAAACAGTAACATCATCGCAACGAACAGTTTTGGTAATTAAAAAGGTGCTTTGATCATGTCGCAAATTCGTTCTGCTCTTGTAACAGGTGCATCATCCGGAATCGGTGCTGTTATTGTAGAAACCCTTAGAAAGAGTGGTCTGGTCGTGCACGCAGTAGCACGCGACGGTCAAAGACTGGCGGCCTTGGCCGAAAGTACAGGCTGCATTCCTCACACAGCCAGTGTTACAGACCGCGCTGCTCTTGAACGTATCGTCTCTGACAATCGTATTGATATTTTGATTAATAATGCGGGCCAGTCTCGCTTGGGGAATATTACCAACACCACCGAGAGTGATATTGACGCGCTAATTGATGTTAACTTGCGTGCAGTTCTGCATCTGACAAATTTGGTTTTACCGGGCATGATTGAGCGGCAGTGCGGGCATATCGTAAATATTAGCTCTATCGCTGGCCACTATGCTTTTGCAGGGGGAAACACAGTTTATCATGCGACCAAGGCAGCTATTCATTCCTTGTCTCAACAATTGCGGTGCGATCTTTACGGCACGCCAATTCGCGTAACGGAAATTTCACCTGCACGCGTAGAGACTGAGGTTTTTGGTCGTTTGACGGGTGATATGGAGGGGGCAAAGCGGCGTTTCTTTACGGATGTAGAAGCTCTGCAACCAGAAGATATTGCAAATTCAGTAGCGTTTGCAGTGCTGTCACCCCAACGAATGAACGTAAGTTTCATGGAAGTCCTTCCCACAGCGCAAGTAGTTGGCGGGCTTAATTTTGCTAAAAAACCAGTCTGAAGCAGGGCCGTCGGCAATGGAACTGGACGAGTTGGCACGGCTGATCACGCTTATGGAGCGTGGTGGCATAAGCGAACTGCAGATTGAAGATAACGGAAATGTCCTACGATTAAAGTCTGTAACTGGTTCGGCTTTATGTGATGTGCCTCCCGCAAAGGGAGTACATCCGGCGAATATAATGATGGGAGTTGAGAAGCAGACCTCAACTCCACAAGGTGCGCAGCCAGCCACCCCAAAACAGCATGTGATTAAGGCAGAAACATTCGGTATTTTACACCTCATGCCCTCACCAGATGCGGCCCCATATATAGTCGTTGGGCAGGATATCGTGGTTGGACAGCAGATCGGTTTGATTGAAGCAATGAAGGTATTCAGCCCAGTGAAAGCAAGCCATGCCGGGCGAGTTACTGAAATAGCGGTTTCAAATGGCGCGGAAGTTGAGCCAGGGCAACCGCTGGTGGTGCTCGCATGAGCGGTCGGGTTCTTATTGCCAATCGTGGTGAAATCGCACTTCGTATTCAACGTGCATGCAGGATGATGGGCCTTGAGACGGTTGCGGTCCATTCTGACGCTGACAGAGATAGCCGACATGTTTTGAATGCAGATATCGCCTTGTGTATCGGCCCGGCATCGCTACAGCGTAGTTATCTGGATGCAGAAGCAATCATCCTGGCGGCACGCGCTACGGGCGCTAGTATGATCCATCCCGGCTACGGGCTTTTGTCAGAAAATGCCGACTTTGCACAGGCTGTCGAAGATGCGGGCTTAGTGTTCATCGGGCCGACAGCTGCGTCTATTCGGCTAATGGGTGACAAGATTGCAGCGAAGCAGGCAATGTTAGCAGCAGGTGTGCCTTGCGTTCCGGGATCCTCCGGCGCGCTGCCGATGGATCCGACTGAAATAGCCTCTATAGCCTCATCTGTTGGTTACCCTGTGATTATCAAGGCAGCAGGTGGCGGGGGCGGGCGCGGCATGCGTGTTGTGCAGAATGAAGCTGACTTAGCGCAAGCCGTGCAAATGACGGCGCAAGAGGCTGGGCAGGCATTTGGCAATCCCACACTGTATTTAGAACGCTTCATGAGCACGCCGCGCCATATTGAAATACAGGTTCTGTGTGACACGCATGGCAATGCCTTGTCGCTGGGAGCGCGGGACTGCTCAGTGCAACGCCGCCACCAAAAGGTTGTGGAAGAAGCGCCTGCTCCAGGTATTCCAGAGCAAGCGATCATTGACCTCGGTGAGCGTTGTGCTCAGGCTTGTCGTCAGATTGGTTATCGTGGCGCAGGAACATTTGAGTTTTTGTATGAAGACGGCATCTTTGCTTTCATTGAGATGAATACGCGGCTTCAGGTCGAGCACCCTGTTACGGAAATGACGACAGGCATCGACATTGTCTGTGAACAAATTCGCATTGCTCAGGGTGAGGCTTTGACTATACGGCAAAGCGATATCGTACCCATTGGGCATGCGGTTGAATGCCGAATTAATGCAGAGGATCCTGAGAGTTTTACGCCGTCTCCCGGCCTGATAACACGATGGGATTTGCCGGGTGGACCGTGGGTACGCGTCGATACGCATGTCGTAACAGGGAATAGAGTGCAGCCTTATTATGACTCGATGATTGGTAAAATCATCACATACGGCCCAACGAGAGCTCTAGCGCTGGCACGTATGCGTGTGGCGTTGGCGGAAATGCAGGTTGAGGGCATTTCTACAAACCTTTCATTGCACCGTTCTCTCTTCGAGGACCAGGGGTTCAATGAAGGATGCGTTGATATCCATTACCTAGAGCACTGGCTGGAGCGTGAGAAAAAGTTATGACGATTATTCCGCCACTAGATTGGCTGCAAGACGTGGACCGGATTGAAAAGGTCGTCTCGCTGCTGCGCGCGTCGGGTGTTGAAGAATTAGAGCAATCAGATTTAGAGGGAAGGCGCATTTTTCTACGCCTTAGGCAGCAAGATGAAGTTGCAACCTCGTTAAACCTAAATAACCAGTCGGTCGATCATACACACACCCTACGTGAAGCTATCAGTGCACCTTATTTTGGGGCACTGGTGCTTGCCAGCCCCTATGAGGGTACTCGGTCGTGGGGAGAGGGTGATACCGTGGACATAGGAGATGTCGTGGCATGGATAGCGCAGGGTAATCTTGTCATTCCGGTCCGCGCGACGGTATCGGGCATTATAGTTTGTGTATTGAAAGAAGAAGGAGAGCTTGTTGGTTATGGCGACGACTTGTTCGAAGTCGAGCGTAGGTCTGCTACTGCGTAAGCTTTTTGGGGCACTATTTTGCTTTTCTGGGGACTGAAGAGCCCCCAGAAAAGTATAAGGTTACGTCAAGGCTAGTACAAAATCTTTGATGCGCTCACATCCCTCCGCTAATACCTCAAGGCTTGTGGCGTAAGATATACGGATAAAAGGCGCCAAACCATAGGCAGTGCCTTGGACGGTTGCGACAAGTTTTTCCTCTAAGAGAGCTGTTACAAAATCTGTATCGGTTTTAATATGGTGCCCGGCCCGTGACGTCCTGCCAAGGCACCCAGCTACAGAAGCATAAACGTAAAAAGCGCCTTGGGGGGTGTGGCATGTCATGCCGGGAATTCCATTTAGGCGCTCAATGACAAAGTCACGCCGCTGCTGATATTCCTTTGCACGATCGAGAAGATAATCTTGCGGCCCGTCAAGAGCGGCAATTGCAGCTGCTTGTGCGAGTGTATTAATGCCACTGGTTGTTTGGCCTTGCATGTTATTCATCGCAGAAATCAGGTTACGCGGGCCGCCGCAATAGCCTACACGCCAACCAGTCATGGCATAGCTTTTGGAAACGCCATTGACCGTCAATACGCGTTCTTTCAAGCGTGGTTCTATTTGCGCGATTGTTTGGAATGTGGCGTTGTCGTAGATAAGGTGTTCGTAGATATCGTCAGTTAAAATCCACACATGTGGATTTTGCAGCATAATATCAGCAATAGCGCGCAGATCTTCTTCAGGGCAGCACGCACCTGTAGGATTATTAGGGAAATTGAGAATAAGCCATTTTGTGCGTGGCGTAATGGCTGCTGACAATGCTTCAGGCGCAAGGCGGAACTCATTTTCGGCAGGGCAGACGACGGTTACAATATTTGCACCACAGATGCGCGCACCATCTGCATAACTAATCCAAGATGGGGTTGGCAAAATAACCTCATCACCCGGATTAAGAGTAGCCATCATCGCATTATAAATGATCTGCTTGGCACCATTACCAATTAGGATCTCATCTAATGCATAGTGTAGCGAATTTTCGCGGGCAAATTTACGTTGCACAGCCGCTTTCAGTGCGGGCGTTCCATCTTGTGGAGGATACTTTGTCGCTCCGTTTCTGGCGGCTTCAAATGCAGCATCAATGACATGATCTGGTGTTGGAAAATCAGGTTCCCCAGCGGAAAGGCTTATGATTTTGTGACCTTCAGCCTTTAAGGCTGAGGCTTTGTCAGTCATGGCTGCTGACGCAGAAATCGCAATTCCGTTTAGACGGTCGGCAAGGCCCGGCATAGTTATCTCCCGAAGGCTTGTTAGTTTTGGCTCAGGAACATTACTGTCATGCCACTACGGCCTTCGGGAGGGGGGTGGCGAAATAATGTAACCCCATAACAAGCACTTATGACGGGTTGGTTATACAGGGTGCGTACCTGGCCAGCTGCGTGAACTTGCCATTGCACGTGCAAGATCCATGAGGTGTTCCTTAACGGCGACAGAGGCTTCCGTCTCAGGAATACTCTCTGGAACGCAAAGAGAGACGTCTTCTTGGATTGTCGGGTTGCGCAAAGGTACGATGCGTGAACGCCCTTCTACCGCAATTCGGCTGGCGACTGACCACGGTAGTATTGTTGCTCCTAACCCCTCTGCCACGGCGTCTTGCATAGTATGAATACCTTCAATTTCGGCAATGGTCGTCGGGGTGATTTGCTTGCGCTGAAAGGCCATATCGATTCGTTTTCGAACGAAATTATGCGTAGGAGGTAGAAGGAGGGGGAGGTGTACAATCGAAGCAAGGTGGACAGCCCCGTTCTCGTCTAAGGGGAGGTCCATGTCGATTGGTGCAAGCAGAAAAAACTCTTCCCGCATGAGGGGGGTGAAAGATACACCTTTAATCGGTCCGGCTCCGTGGATGACGGCCATGTCAAGGCGGCCCGTCATGATCATTTCGCTGTAAATATCATCAAAACTTTCAGTTAGATGTAATGTAATGAGAGGTAAGTGGCTACGGATACGCCTGAGCAGTGCCAGAGAGAGTGTTGAGCCGGCACTATAGGGCGACATGCCAGCGGAAACACGTCCAACGAGGGGGCCGCTGCCTGCGGAAATCTCAGCCGTAGCGCGCTCAAGTTGTTTTATCATGAGTTGCGCGTGGCGGTAGAGCGTACTCCCGGCTGATGTGGGGGTAACTCCACTTTTGCTTCGAATAACCAGTTTTTGTCCCAAAGAGGACTCTAAAGTAGCAAGCTGCTGACTTAAGGCTGGCTGGGCAATGTTAAGGAGGTCCGCCGCGCGGGAAATACTTGCCAGATCAACAATCTTAACGAAGGCGTGCAGTCGCCTGATGTCCACAGGAATACCTTTCAAAGGAGTTATTGTTTGTCATAAAAGAACAAAAACTGAGCTAAAACCGTATGATTTTGGATGAATCGGGTCAATATGGAGCCGTAAAAAGAAAGCCATAAAATTTCTCTATATCATCATATATGAAACGAAAACGTAACCTTCCGGAATAGATTCAAACATTGTGCCCCCGCGGCGCTTCGATGGTTTGCGTGAATGCCTACCTCCCGGAGTGTGTATCAGCGATGGCGAGAATTCTGCAGGAGGGATGGTATGGTGCGTCATCGGTTCGAGCTTATCAACAGGGATAATCGTTCTGGCTTTCAGATGTCTCTCCAAGTGACGCGTATTGCCATTTGCGTAATGCTTGGCGCGACTACGGCTTTGTCTTCTGGCATAGCTTCTGCAGAAACGCGACAAACCGCGAAGAAGGCTTTAGCCGCTAAGCAAACTGAAAAAAGCCCTATAAAGACTACAGCATCCCAACCAAAAACGGCAAAAAGAAAAGCTTTTTCAGCTATTGATAATGAGCAGATCATTGTAACTGGCACCCGGGCACCAAATCGCCACGCCCGCCAGAGCGATAGTCCTATTTCAGTTGTTAGCGCCGCTGCATTGGCGCGTACTGGGCAACCTAATCTTGCTGAAGCTTTGACGCGCGTCTACCCGTCAATCAATATGCAGGCTATGGGACAGAATGCAGACGCCTTGACATCATCAATACGTATGCGTGGCCTCAACCCCAATCATGTTCTTGTGTTGATTGATGGTGTACGGCGGCATACGACCTCCAACATCAGCACGGGTGCGGGTGTTAATTTTGCGTCTACACCTGCAGATCTTAATACGATCCCGCCTTCTGCTATTGATCACATCGAAATCCTAGAGGACGGCGCTGCCGCGCTCTATGGATCAGATGCTATTGCAGGGGTTATCAACATTATAACCAAGAAAAAACCCTCGGGATTGCACGTTGCGGCAACAACAGGAGCTAATGCCTATCTAGGAGATGGCTGGACGGCCCAGTTGGACGCTGACGGTGGCCTGCGGCTTGGATCAGATGGTTACATACATCTGTCTGGGCAGTTTATGCACCGTGATACATCAGTTATTCCAGCGATTGATCATAGGTTGATCGCAAATCAAGCTCCTGCCGGAGCTTACCTAGCAAATGCTTACACAGGAAGTGTACCCGTTTCGCTCTACGCCAATAAGGTAACGAATATCCCGGAAGAAACGCGTGAATCTCTTGCAATAACATTTGGAAAGCCTATTACCTCGCAGATTGATGGGTATGGGGTAATTACTTACGCACACCGACACTCTCAGGCTTTTCAACAGTACCGACTGCCTACCGTTTTACCCTCGGTTTACCCAAATGGCTTTGAGCCCATTGATGCTGGCGAAGAAAATGATTACGCCGCGACATTGGGACTCAAGGGGCGCAACTTGCTCGGTTTCGATTGGAACCTGAGTACGACTTATGGTGCGGACCATCTGAATATCAGCACGACAAATAACATTAACTTGGGAATGTTAAAGTCGACTTGCGTACCGGCATCCGTTGATCCGACATCCTCTTTTGCGTCTGAAGATGGATGCGGCTACGCAAAGACAAAATTCTTTCTCAAAGGTTTCACTTCAGCGCAGTGGGACAATAAATTCGATGCTCGTCGCAGTTTTACGCTTCCCTTCAATGTACCGCTCAATCTGGCTTGGGGGGCTGAGCATAGACTAGAATCTTACACATTATCGCCAGGTGAACCATCTTCCTACCAAGTGGGAGGGCCGCAGGCGATCGTCGGTTTGACGCCTAAGAATGCAGGAAGCTGGGACCGCGACATCTGGGCTGGCTATCTAGAAACGGACTTCAAGCCGCTGAAAAATTGGGACATAGATCTAGCTGGCCGCTTGGAGCATTATACGGATTTCGGGAACACTCAAAACGGCAAGATTTCAACGCGTTACGATATCACGCCACGAATTGCTGTACGTGGCACAATCAATAATGGCTTCCGGGCACCAACCTTGGCAGAACAGCACTATAGTTCGGCCAGCCTGCAGCCGACAGCAGCCGGCGGTTTGCTTCCTGCTGATTCCGCAGGAGCTAAAGCGCTTGGGGCGTCTCCTCTGAAGCCGGAGCGCTCGTGGAACATGTCAGGTGGTTTGGTGCTTGAGCCACTTAAAGGTTTCCATGTTGAAATAGATGCTTATCAAATAGCAATTCGGGATCGCCTCGTTAGTAGCAGCTTGTATAATGGTGCAGCGGCCGTTGCTGCATTATCATCTCTTGGTTTTACAGTTCCATCGACAATACCTGCCAACAACGTAACAGCTAATTATATTACGAACGGTGCAAGTACCCGTACGCAGGGCTTAGATATAAAAGCCGATTACATTTTAAGATTGCACAAGTACGGTAATGTTGCTTTAACAGCCGCTCTTGACCTCAATAGAACAAGAATTAGCCATCTTGCTCAAGGGGCAAATGGTGGGCCACTGCTCAATGCTCAGGCCGTTTCCCAATTCACTACGCAATATCCGCGCAGTAAATTGATTCTTAATGCATTATGGACTGTTGATAAATTTGATATAAATATACGCCAGAGCCGGTATGGACAGACAAAAAGCCTGTTGACTTACCAAGATTGGGCGACAGGGACCTGTCCCGATGGTTCGCCTAAGCAGTTTTCAACGAAATGCTTTTATCAATTTAAAGGAGCTCCGCGTTGGTTGACTGACCTAGAGGTCGGATACCATGCCACAGAGCACCTACATCTTTCTGTTGGTGCAAATAACATTTTCAATGTTCGTCCAAGAAAAATACCGCAAGAAACACGGTATAATGGAACTAATATTTATGACACATACGCCTCTAGTATTCCTATGACAGGAGGATACTACTTTGGTAGAATTGATATGAATTTTTAAATTATTGAGTAGAAGGATTGCTTTGATTATAATAAATCAAAGCAATCCTATTTATTTTTCAAATAAGTTTATTTGATCAAAAAAGCTCTAGCTATTTCCGCTGGAGGACGCCGTAATATAGACAAATTAGTGTAAAAATCCATTTTTCCATCATCTGAAATTCTTGCATAGATATCGGCTGCGGTCAGCCTTTCTTTCAGCCCTTGTAAGCGTGCCTCCGAGATTTGAATGGGAAGAATGTTACTCCCGTTGTTAATTGGTTTGAGCGTAAACCCTTCTGAATTGCACAGAAGCTGAACTACTTCTTTGGCCCGGATCTGAGCCTTTAGGTAATTTTCCTGAAATTTAGGTAAATTTATGAGGGGAGGGAGGGCTAGCTGCCATCCTCCGTGTAGAAGACCTCCAAATAAATGTCTTAAATGACGTGCCTTTTCCATGTTTGTACGTTCTCCTATAAGCATAGCGCCTGTAGGTGCACCTAAGTATTTATCCAATGAAACCATAATTGTATCAAACAAAGATGCTGTTTTTTGTAAATTGAAATTATCTATTCCATAGAGAAGTAATGAACGAGAGCCATCCCAATGCATGCCTATTTTTTGCTCCCCGGCAATCGACGATATTTGTTCTAAATCTTTGAATGGAATATAAGCGCCGTTATGTCGCCGTACTGGTGATTCAAGGGAAATAGCGCCGACAGCGACTGGATATGGTCTATTTTTCCAGCTCTCAATTTCCAAACGCACACTCTCTGGCGAAGGGTTAACTAATCCTGGAGCCATGGGTACTAGATTGAGGCCACTTAGTATTTGTGCTGCATCGCTTTCATCTGCGTACAAGTGGCTATCCTGTTGCGTAAGAACCAAGCGCTGTTCATCAGCAAGAAGCCGAACTGCTACGTTATTCGCCATGGTTCCAGTTGGAAAAAATACAGCGTCTGTTTTCCCAAATAAATCTGCTATTTGCTTTTCTAAAGCACTTACAGCACCATTTTTTAAATAAAGGTCTTCTGGATTATTAATATCTGATGCTGCCTCGTGTAGATATGCAATCTGTTCAAGCGGCGAGAGCGGTGCAGTGTCACCAAATAATGTGACGGAGCGCGAAGAAAGTTGGGTAGGTGGCTTCGTTTTTGGTGTACTAGCCGAAGCTGACACCACTCCGGGTAAGCAGGTTGAGACCATGATCGCGGCTGATTTTGAAAATAATTCCCGCCTTTGCATAGGTCTGTCCTTTAAGTGCTAATATTTTAAGATAGTAGCATTATTTAAAGGTTTTTCTTTTGAGCAAGCAATTTAAATTTTGAAAACGTATCTTTCTAAAGATAAAAATATTTCGGAGTACGTATTAAATAAATAAGAGAGACCGAACTGCGACGATCTCTCTTACATATTGCTAATTCATGCCACCTCTTCGGAGGTTTTGCATGTAGGCGTTAGACTATAAAGAATACAAATTCTCATCACTGCTTAGAAGTTGGCGAATGCGCCAAAACGGAAGGCACGCCCTAGGATGCCTGCGGCTCCCCACGCTGGGTTGTAAAGGTAGCCACCATAAGTTCCAAGGTCCAATGGTGCTTTGAAATTAGCAACATTGTAGACATTGGCATAAACAGACCAGTGGCGATTAAACTGGTAGTTAAACGTCATATCAATGTCCCAAAACGCTTTGGTTTTGCAGCGCAATGGGCTTCCATCCATATTGTAAGCACCACTAAAATTGGTAGCAGCAAGAGAGCAATCGTTGCGAGTGCCTCCGCCAGTATAATCCTCTGCGGTTAGCTTGTAGCCGCTGGTGTAGTATACCGTGGTAGTCCAAGAAATCTTTTTATAAGTAAGGGTGTTCGCCCAGTTCGCACGCCATTTTGGCGTTCCGGAAGCTGACGTTGTATTCGCAGGCCCCAAGGTTCCAGCGTAATGCTGGGTAAGTTGCCCGGGATATGTTACATTGTAACGGAATACATAAGAGGCGCTGCCCTTACTATACCACTTGATGTCGGATAGTGCACCCGGGAGGGCAACGTTTGCGTCGAGCGCAAGGTCTAGACCGTCCGTCATAAGACGCGCGCCGTTAACGTACGTTAAGTTAACAATTCCTGGACGACGTTGCGCATTGGGATTGTCGGGATCGGCAATGTCCGGAACGACCTGTGAAGTTGTGGTTTGGCCAGCATAGTAGGCAGCAATGGCGTCGCTCTGTGTTTGGGCTGCAATATAATTAGATTTCTTGATGTAAAAATAGTCAACGCTCAGATTCATCCAAGACGTAGGTTTGATAATTGTTCCGCCCGTGAAGTTTGTGGCTGTTTCTGGACGTACATTTGGGTTTCCAACAGTGTTTAGACCAATGCTGTAGGCTTGCGCATAAGTATTAGGCTTGCCTGCTGCCGTTAAATGCTGCTGAACAAAGGCCGCCGCGCTTGGGTCGTTCGCGGGGTTATACGATACGAAGCCAATTGTTCGACTGTTTGTTTCTGCGAAACTTGGAACTCGAAATCCCTTTGAGAAAGTGCCACGCAATGTAAATTCGTGCACGGGCGAGAAAATCACGCCCACCTTTGGTGAGAAGCGACCGTAGCCAGCTGAATAATGGTCGTACCGGCCTGATACGTTGGTTGTGAGTTGTTTGACAATTGGCGCATTTAACTCAAAGAAGCCGGACTGAACCCACCGTGCGCCTTGTGCGTAGAAGGGATTGAGGTTCATATATTGTGTTGATGGATTTGCCGGATTATCTGGATTAGCACTAGGAGCATTCAGTGTTTCGCGCCGGATGTTTCCGCCAATGGCTAGGTCTAAATTTCCACCTGGCAAACGCATCAACCCTTTGGACAGAGTGGCCTGAGCTGAATACTCTGCTGAGTGGGCGTTTTGAATTGCGGTAGGTGCAATAAAATTCCGAACCGCGCTTGAATTTTTTGAGGGGTCTACAAAGTTATAAGAACCATCGTTAATTGCTTGCTGCACACGACCAAATACTGGGATGCCAGTATTAACGACTTGGAGCACATCAGCCATGCCGGTAAAGCTGGCGTCATACGTCCAATCTGAACCCCACTTTGAAGGCGCCCAGCCTGAAAACGTAGTGGCGCCCCGGAATGCCTGATTAAACTGACTACTGGTACGGTTAAGATCACCGAAAAGGTAATAAATTTGCGCGACTTGGTTTTGATTGGCAAACGGGTTGTTGGGGTTGAGTTCACCGTTACTTAAGCGTACTGGTAGAGTAATATTAGCAAAGCTGATATCACCTGACCTGCTTTGTGAACGAATGCTGACAGGGGACCCTGTATTATAGTTCAAGTTTTGCGAATAGGTAAACATCGCGGTTACTTGATTACGGTCGTTAATATTTCCCGTAAAGTGCCCTGTAGCGCTGATACGTCGATCCGCAGGATTAATTACGCGGTAATCGCCTACAGTATTTTGTTCACACACGCTGTTAGCAAAACGGCCAGTTGTACCGCCGAATGCGCCTGCAGGTACGTTGTGTTGAACTAGACCGGCGCAATTTCCACCCAGCGGTTGAAGGCCTCCAATTGGGGTAAGTTGCCCGTTTGCAGCAACTGAAACAGGGCGCACGGTTGCAACCCTTGTTGCACCGATGCCTAGGACCGAACCGTTACTTTGAACGGCATTAGGGTTGCCATTGAAACCACCAATCCCGTAGAGATTACCAGTGTTGTAGGGATAACCGCGTTGACGGTTATAAAGCATGTCATCGTTTTGATATTCAGCGTTTATATAAAAGTTATACCCATCTTGAGCGAGGCTTCCGTGTCCAAACGTTGCATAGAGGCGTTGATGCCCTGAGTCTCCATGCTCCGATAGCCCGCCTTCGGCATTGCCTTCAAAACCCCTGATTTCTTTACGAGTAATAAAGTTAACGACACCAGCAACGGCGTCTGCGCCGTATGTTGCAGATGCGCCGTCTTGCTGAACGTCAATTGTCTGCATGATGGACATCGGGATCCAGTTTGAATCCACGAAATTACGCGCTCCGTCATCAGAAAGCGGGTAATACGCAAGGCGCTGACCGTCCATGAGAGTTAGTGTTGAATCTGTAGTTAGACCACGCAAAGAGGGAGCTGAAGCCCCTGCTGCGAACGCCCCGTTTGCAGAGAATGAGGGTGGCAGTGTGCCGGAGCCGTTAGCGGCAAGTTGTTGTAACGCTTGTGCAGCAGTGGTGATTCCACGCGCACGCAAATCTTTGCTAGTCAGGTGTGTAATAGGAGATGCGCTGCGGAAGTTAGGGTCCCTGATTAAAGACCCCGTGACAACAACATTCTCGCTTTGTGTGGCTGTAACCGCGACTGGAGCTGTTTGTGCCTGAGCTAGAATACGAGCTTTAGTCACGCTCGGAGCTGGCGCCGCGTTTGTTGACGTCGAAGTTTTAGGGCTGGGCCGCACTGCGAGGGGCAGGGCATGACTATGCGCCGCATGTTTGTGAGTAGAGGCGGCGTGTACTGATGCGGCAGAGACGCCGCTCATCGCTGAAAAAGCTAGCAAAAACAGCCGTGAAATACGTCCAGGCAAAGGTGCATTCCTTCTAAAAACAATACGGTGCGGCACCACGATATGATTGCCTCATCGGCCATTTTTAGGCGTATCCGGCATTGATTTGCAGGAATGCGAAAGATGGCTAGCCGAGGAATATTCTTTCAGAGGAACGGTTCGTTACCGTTTCATATAGATATTTTCAGTCATTAATCGTGTTTCTAAACCGTAACAATTTTGCCGTATGTAACCATGTTGTCAAATTTAATTTAGTTTGTTTCAAAAAGACTTAAATTTCGTGTTATAAATGACACACTTTTTCTATGAATATAGATATGTTTCAAATTATATCTATCTTGAGATGGAGGGATCGAAGAATTGTCAATTGATGTGCTTGGCCTGTAGTTTATGGCTTTTGGCGATTTGATTGACGGTTCTTGAGGTCGTTTCCGGTCTGCGTTTTGCGCAGATTCAGGGCTGTCTCCCGCTGGATGACTGCGCGCTCGCGCTGATCCGCTTTAGGAAGAGAAAGCGGCACATGTTGTAGACAATATTGGCCAGTCCGATCCTCATGGTTACCCGGGTGATACCGACAGTTCGGATGAACAGTCCTGTCTGCGATTTCCGATCGGCAAAGACATGCTCGACACGAGATCGGACCACCGACGTTCCAGCATTCGATTTCTGGATATGCCGGGGCATAGGCTCGAGATGCGGCTTTTTTCGGTGAACTTTTGAGACAAAGCCCTGCTTTTCTATGAAGTCTTCGTTGGCTTTGGAGCGATACGCCGTGTCTGCCCAGACGCTTGAGGCCGTATTGGTTTTATCCAGCAACCTTTCTCGCAAGCGCGCATTATCACTGGCGGCAGCATCTGTCGTCTTCCATTTCCGGATGAACCGGAACTTCCGGTCGATGGAGACATGGGACTTATAGCCAAAGAACGGAATGGCAAGATCCGTTGTGGGCATCGTCCCGTCATCCTGCCGCTTTGCCTTCGTGACCTTCAGTGTCTATCGTGCATGACGATCCTTGTGCGACAGCTTTGCCGGCTTGTCCTGCCAGTCTTCAGGAATACGTCCTACCCGGAGGTCGGCTTTCTCAGCATTCGTATTGCGCTGCTTTGGAGCGGCTGCCAATGTTGCATCTAGGATCTGGCTCGACATCGGTAGATAGCCCGCGCTCCGCAGGGTCGCGTCAAATCGGTTAAACAGTCTTTAAATAGCCCCCGCATGGGTCAGGCGTTCACGGAACAGCCAGATTGTTTTGGCATCAGGCACACGGTCCGACAGCCCAGGCCAAGGAAACGCATGAAGGACAGGCGATCGGTGATCAGACAAATTGTTCAGCGTCTGGATCACTAGGATTTTGAACATCAGTACCGTATCAAACGGTGGACGCTCGCCTTTACTGCTGTCTGAATAGGCCAAAGCCTGCTCCAGATCAGGGCGAAACACTTCAAAATCCATTAGTCCGGGAAAACGCTTCGAGCTGATCGCTAAGCCCGCTCAACCGGGCAAGCCGCTCTTCAACATCAAAGAAACCAGCCTGCCTCATAGCGCTATTCCCTCAGTCAGAACCGGACAAATGGAGTCACAGAGCTGGTTTCAAAACCAGGGGGTTTTTCGAACCCTCCAGCTGAAGGTGCATCACTGTGTGCCTATCAAAATGGACACCGCGCAAGATGCACGCGATATACTGGATGAATGGCAGATCGGGATCAATGATCTCGCCAATGCGCCGATCATGCCCTGTAACTTTCATTTTAGTAATGAAATCCATGGCGGTCAGGGGGCTCAGAAAAACTATGGCGATCTCATCAACCAGTACATGGAAGAAGCCGATAGACTTGCTGTAATCGAAAGTAAAAGTTTGGGCGGTGGAGAACCGGGCTTCAAGGCCGGACGAGCCGTCGTCATGGATTCACGGCGCAGATTCTGCGATAATCTGACCTACAAAAGCAAAGGCCCCAACGCGATCGTCTTTCAAGAAATCATGCATAATGTCGAAAAAGGCGCGCGCCAATTAGTGAATGGAAACTAGGCATGAATGTTACAGTTTATCAGATTGACCATGAGGGCCCCGTGGGTAAACTTAGCCTGCTCTCAAGAAATGAAAATGATCTGGTTCTGAACGGCTAGGACAGAAAACTGATGAGCCCTGGATCGCGCCTGAAACCAGAATAAACTCCTGGTTCATCCCGGCCGATATTGTCGGGTTCGGGCCCAATGCCATGGCTTTTACCCCCCATACGGTTGAGGTCTTACGCGATCAGATTGCTCAATGCGCCGATATGCTGCCTGTGAAGACGCCGTATGGCGACTATGCCTGGTTCAACTGCACGCAATATCTTGATTGCGTCATTCAGGACAGGATCGAAGGTACGAGAGACGACACAGGGAAATACTGGCTTTCTATCGATAAATGGGTCTTCGACGAAACCATGCTCCTCGAAGCGCCACCCGTATTTCGGACAACCGTTTTAGGCTACGATTTGCGTTATTTCTGCACGGACTCATTCAAATCTCGAATCGAAGAAACCGGGCTTGTGGGTATGGAGTTTACCCCCGTCTGGAACAGCGAGACCGGGGGTATTCTACAGGAATTCCCCATTCTTCTTGGCCCTGAGAGCCTTGAAATAGGGATCCAGTGGGAGAAATGTCGGGATGAGCTTTCATCCCGTTTTGGTATCTTTGGCTCTGTTGCCAAGTGAACTGTCCCGGGTTTTGTGGAGATAAAAAGGTCGAAGAGGTAGAGTTGATGGCTTCTGGGGTTACCATTTGAAATGCAAGAAGTTTTTGATCCTGATGTGCGAGTGATAGATTGCGGTCTTCTGTCAGGGATGATGAAGCCTCTATATTCGTCAAGCATGTAATTCAGGTTCCTTTGGCCTGCACAAGGCGGTGAAGATTTCACGCACGATGTATCGTTTGAGGCATCGGATAATTTCACCGCTGGTCTTTCCGTTTGCGGTTTTTTTTCGACGTAAGCCAGGGTTGGCGGATGAGTGCGCATTTTGACGATAGCGACGCGGTAGTGAGCGGCATTGGCCTGTCTGTTGCCTCCTCGGTTAAACCGAAAGCGATTTGTCCTGCCGCTTGAGGCCGGGATCAGGCAGGCCCCGCACAGACAGGCGAGTGCCGCTTCTGATCGGGTGCGTGCGGTGCCCTCGGCGTCGAAGTGATCGTTTTTTCCATGTCGGGCACGGATCAGACGATTGGAGCGGGTGACTTCAATAACCCTATGCCCGCAGGTCAGCAGTAGGCGTGACAGCCCGGCCCCGTATGAACCGGTTCCCTTAACGCCGAAGGCCTTGATCTTGCCGAGGGTCCGCGCCCATTGTTTGAGTTCAAGATAGCCATCCATATCCGCCGTGATGGATCGATGTCCTAAGGTCGTTCCACGGCTGTCGAGGGCCACGGCAACATGTGTGTCCTTATGTGTGTCTACACCGATGATGATTGTCCGAACTAGCTGTGACGTCATGAAGAGCCTCCTTGCGAAAAAAGTGCCCGTGCATCGGACGAAGAGGGCAGGACTGTGAGGGGGCAAACCCGCCAAGCTCCTATTAGGTCACATCGCCATCCGGTGCCCAGGACGAACCAATACCCGACACATCATCACCAGGGTCAGAGTGTCGGCCCGCCAAAGCACACTCACAGTCACATTAATTTTTGTAAGTCGCCTGAGGTCGAGTTGCCTGATGTTGCGGAAGGCTGAACGCGAAGGATGTGCAAACAAGCGCGTTGTCGTTTGAGACTGGCGGAGCGAAAAAGGTAGGAAGGGGAAAGCACGCGTGGGATCTGCTTGCAGATAGCTTTTTAGGAATTCGTCGAAGACGTAAGCGTCTCCGATAGAGGGTCGCCACAGCTAGTGCGCGCTTTGCTGTCGATGACGACGCGCATTTTGACACAGCATCACACATCGTCGCGTCCAACCGATTCCAGTTGTAAGAGACGGAATAGCGTTTTGCCAAATTTCAGGCTGCAGCTACGACTTGTTTCAAACGATGCTATGATCTCGCGCTCGGTTAACTGCTCCTCGATTGGGCGGTAATTCAGTAGAAAAGAAGAATGTATCCATACCCACCGCGCTATCAATTCACGTCAGAGATAGCGACGTTCCTAACGTGGTGCAGACTTGTTCCTCCAACAATTCTAAAACTGCATCCATCCTTGATGGAAACAGCGCAAAAATAATTTAAGGAATTATTGAAAATATTTCATTATTAAATCAAAATGAATATCGCTAATGAGGTAAGTTGAATTAGAGTAGAATCACAGCATGATATAAGGGCGGAGCTTCTAAATGAAAAAAAATAGCTATCCCTATTTTTGTAAATTATTGGTATTTATTCCAATTGGTTCGGTTTTGTATGCGTCTTCAGTACATGCAGAAATTTTCAATAAAAATCGTATAACTCTCTCTCAATCGCATATTAAAAGCAAAAAATCTTCTCTACCCAAAAAAAAGAAATCATCAATTACTGCAAATAGTTCAGAAAATGTTTCCGTTACAGTTAGTCGTTTTGCTTCACATGGTGCTGATAACGTCATCTCTAAAGCCATTATGGCGCAATTTACTCCTGGCATTAATCCGCTAAAGGTCGCTGACCGCCTTCCGGGAGTAAGTTTCTCTTCCACAGATCCCCTCGGTATTGATACATGGGGAACCAGTATTTACGTCCGTGGTTTTTTTATGGACCAGCTTGGCGTAACTCTTGATGGAATACCACTTGAAGAACAGATTTACCAATCTGTTATGGGCGTGAATATTATTCAAGCAGCCATCTCAGACGATATTTCGCGTACAACAGTTTCCGAAGGCCCCGGTGGGGTCAACGTCCCCTCCACATCGACGCTCGGTGGCACGCTTCAGTTTGAAACATCAGACCCAGCAAACAAAGTTGGCGCTAAAGTCAGCCAAGGCTTTGGTTCTTACGGGTCATTTCGCACCTATGTTAGGGGCGACACGGGTAAACTTAACGCCTCCGGCACCAAGGCCATGGTTGCGTATTCACGTTCGGACGAAAAACTCTGGGTTGGTGGCGGGGATCAGTTCCAACAGCAGGTGGATGCCAAAATCGTCCAGCCAATAGGGCAAAACTCCAACGTAAAAGTATTCTTTAATTGGAGCCAGCTGGCTGAGTGGGGATACCAGGATCAATCTCTGAGCATTCTGAATGGTTTGGGCTGGCGCGTTTCCCATCTCTATCCAAATTATACGCAAGCCTATGAATATGGCCTCGGCAACACCTCTCTTCCCACCACGCCGGCCATCGAAGCAAACGGGCAAAGCCCTTATTTGTACGATGGAGGGCAAGCGGAGGTTGATTATACGGGCGGCCTTAATTTTGATATCGCACTGAACGATCGCCTACACTGGCTTTCTGTTGTCTATGGTCAGTCCGATACCGGGCATTACACCTATTCTGATTACGGCACGCCTTCCGCTGATACAGAAGCACCCTTCTCAGAAGAAGTCTGGCAAACCCGCCAAGAGCGCTACGGTGCCGTGTCGTCATTGCGTTATGAAGCAGACCACCACACGATTGATACTGGTGTATGGTTTGAAAACAACGATCAGCAGAGCGGCCTTTTCTGGTATAATGAGCCAACACTTGGCCAAGGTGCGCCGCTGAAAACCGTTGGCCCCTACACGACATATGGCGCCGCGTTTAAACAAGGCTATGGCTTCCAATGGCACACCAATAACTTCACCTATCATCTGGAAGATACATGGCACCCGCTCCATAATCTGCGGGTTGTTGCTGGTTTTAAATCCATGGTCGCAACAACAGTGGGTGGTGCACAATATAATAACCCAGACTTTACGGGTGCGGATAACCTCGCCGTTGGCGGCCTAACAGCATCAAGTGCCTTCTTGCCTCACGTTGGTGCCAACTGGCACTTTCTGCCAGAACATGAGCTTTATTTTGATGTCGCTGAAAACATGCGCTCATACCAGGTACAGCCTTATGGTGGGGTAGGGGCTTCTCCTTGGTCTGTGCAAGATCAAACGACGTTCCTTCAGCTGAGGAAGACCATCAAACCAGAAAAAGACTGGGTCTATGCTGTTGGGTACCGGTATAATGGCAAGTATGCTCAAGGAAGCCTCGCGGGATACCACGCTGATGCAAATAACCGTTTGCAGGCTGCAACCGCTGGCACCATTACCAACCCAGTCTCTACCGTCGTATCATCCACCGTCCATATTAATGGCGTCGATGCTGCCCTGACCCTAACGCCAATCAAGGGCTTAGCGTTGTACAATAGCGTCAGCTATAACCATGCTACTTACGGCAGTAACTTTGCGTTAGAAAATTCTGGAATGACGACTCAAGGTAAGAGGCTCGTTAACTACCCAGAGTTCATGTATAAAGCGAACCTTTCATACACTTGGAAAGGTCTCGAAACGCACTTTGATGTTCACTATTACTCAAAGCGTTATTTTTCTTATACCAATGATACATCTGTACCAGGATACTGGCTTGCCAGCACAGGCGCGCGCTGGAATGTTGGTAAAGTGGGTTTCATAAAAAACCTCATGTTTGATTTTAATATCTACAACCTAATGAACAGCAAATACATCTCCATGATGGGTGAAAATGGAAACCCAATGTCTGGTGATTATCAATCTTTAGAGCGTGGATCTATTCGACAGTATTTTGGGACGGTTAGTGCACAATTTTAAACTTTAAAAAGTAGAGTTTTCATATATTTTTAGATCGATAAACAGTAGTTAGAGAAGAGTTTAAATTGCGAACGTAAGCATGTCTTTGTTAAACTACATACAATATTATCTCAGACGACGTATGCCGTGTCTGAGATAAAAGGCTTTACCTGCACTGGGTTGCCAGCGAAGTATGCGATACGATTGATTTCTACCTTTCGCATAAGCTTGAAACGGTAATCTCAACCAAAGATTCCTAAGTAAATCCTCAAGCAGCGGGGAGGAGTGGTAATATCGACAAAGCTTCGACTGACAACATTGATACTAGTGTCTTCAAAGCCGTAGGTAAACTAGCGGAAGCGTTAGAATAACGTAATCTAGAGCGTTCAGACTCATTGATGCGGCCAATCTGAGTTTGTCAGGAGGGTATCTCAGGCCAGATGCGTCTCATCAGTAGGTAATTTATTTTTGAACTGACTAAGAAAAAATCAGTTTGTGTGTGTTCAACCTTACTTGAAGGTATGGTTAAGTCTAAGAGGTACTCAAGGTAGGGCTACATTATCGTAGGAAATAAATTTCTCAAAAAATTTATAAAAAATCCTTTCAAATCATATATTTAATTACAGTTATATCATATACACAAAGCCAAATAAGTTTTATTTGTATGTTACAAAAACGATATGAAAAAAATTTGTGGCAAAAAAAATGTAAAAATATTCTTCTCATAAAGAAAATCGCTTGACGGCCACCGTGGGGATATGAGCTTATATTACGAAGTCGCATCATTTCAGTGGTCACCTTAATTCGTGATGTAGACTTGCTTTTGAGGTCTAATATTTATGGAAATAAATACATCACGCAATTTAAGGTGTTTTTTCGTAAGAAAAAACAAATTGCGTAAGTTTTTTTTACTGTCGACTTCTTTGTGTGTATTTTCTTCAATTTCGCATGCTGAAGTAAAAAAAATACATCATAAATTAGAAACTAAATCAGATAATAAAAAAAATATATCAAAGAAGGAGGCTAAAAAACTTTCCCCTATTAAAGAATTTAAAAGTAATGGTGTAGAAGAAGTAACCGTTACTTCAAGGAGGAGAAAAGAAACCGCGCAGCAGATTCCGGAAACTGTGCAAATTTTCACTGGAAAAGATCTAAATAGGCTTGGCGTGCAAGCTTTACCAGATTTAATTAAGTATACTACCAATGCTCAAAACCTTGATTTCTATGGCGGGGCGATGCCGACATGGGTTATCCGAGGCGTAAGCCTTGCTGACTTCAACCCTAATAGTACACCTGCAGCGCCAGTTTTTTTGAATGACGCATATCAGCCGAGCACTGTGATGGGCACCGGGACGTTATTCGATATAGCGCGGGTTGAAGTTTTAAAGGGCCCACAAAGTGGTTTGTACGGACGCAACACAATCGGTGGTGCAGTTAGAGTTCTAACGAATAAACCAAGTTTTGACCGCAGCACGGGCTCTATGGCTATGTCATATGGCCGTTGGGGCGATGGTCATATTAACGCGGCCTACGGTGCGCCCATTAATAAAAATCTAGCTTTCCGCATTGCGGAAACATCAGATCACGGGTGGAGCGGTTGGCAAACATCTTTGCAAAATGGTGCGAAGTGGGGGCGCAAGAACCGTGATGCGGTACGCTTGGAAGTTGCTGCAAAACTCGAGGATTGGGATTTATCGCTTGATGTGCATGGCAGCCGCGACAAAACGCAACTCGCTTTGGCAACGGCAATAGGTGTCTACGGTTCTGGAGGGAGTTTCTGTAATGCAATGATTGCTGGCTACCAAGACCAGCAGAATTGTCTAACTCTACCTCAAGCGTTCGGTGATACAAGTCAAGCAGCGTCACGACAGACCCAGGATGGTACTAAAGTTTTATCATCAGCGGTGAACCAATTGGATAATAAGGCCGGGGGTGCTCAGTTAAATGCTACAGGAAAAATAGCAGGCTTAGACTTTACTTCAATTACATCGCTCGATTATTTCGATTATGGGCTCCGCTATAATTATGCTGCGACGGGCCCAACATACGCAACTCAGGTTGAGCACACACCAATGCGCATGGCGCAAGAGAATTTGCGATTGAGTTCGGGAAAATCAAAACACCTAGAGTGGTTGATAGGTGCTGACATCGCATATGAAGATTTACAGGAAAATAAGCAATTTCAGCTTTTTGATAATGCATTACAAACTTTGTATACGGGCCTATCGGGAGAAAGTAACACTGGTATTTTAACTTACACACAGAAAACCCAATCCTATAGCGGTTATGGTCAATTAACTTACCACATTTTGCCGAAACTTACCCTAGATTTCGGCGCTCGCAGTACTTGGGAATATAAAACATATAACGGAGCTTTCCAGCTCTCCCCTGGCTATTATGTGGCTGATTCTGTCAAGCGCCAATACCAACTCAAAGACCACGTAACAGGTAAGTTGGCTTTGCGTTACCAGTTTGACCCGCTAAATATGATCTACGTCTCTGTTGCTCGCGGCTATAAATCAGGAGGTTTTTACGGAGGCTTCCCTATTTCTAGCACAGCGCAAATTGATCCTTACCGTGAGGAACAAGTATGGGCTGTAGAAGCGGGGTTCAAAGCGCAAACAGCCGATCGGAAATTGATCGTCGATGGTGCAGCTTTCTACTATCGCACCTATAACTATCAAAACTTCCAACAAGAATATTCTGCTATTAGCCAAACTATTACGACCACACTTACAAACTTGGGCACGGCAGTGAACCAAGGGCTGGAAGGTAATATTGTTTGGCGACCTGTCCCAAGTTTGACGTTCAATTTGGGCGCTGCGTATAACGACGCTAAAATTGTAAGGTCATCTCAGTACCAACTAGACTACGCAGGTAATTTAGTTGCGTGGCAGGGGCAGCGCTTACCTTATGCTCCTCGTTGGAGCTTAACGCCCTCTGCGCGATATGAGCACGATCTTGGTAATGGTAGTTACACCGCCGGTATACAGATGAATTACAACTTCCGTACCACTCTCAACGCCTCGCGTGGAGTAGGGGCGTGGATCAATAATGTGCCGGGTTACGGTTTGCTGGATGTGCGGCTCGATCTTGTGTCGCACAAGCAACGCTGGAATTTGGCCCTTATGGGTTTTAACGTGACGAACGTTCACTATAGAACCGTCGGCCAGACAGATGGCGTAGGTGATTACCAGCAAATCTACGGGACACCTGCAAGTTATCGTTTCCAAGTGGGTTACGATTTCTAAAATTTAGTTATAATTCCAAATATCTACAAGGTGTTTATTATGAATAAATGGTCTTATAAATCTTCTCTGCTTGGACTGTTGGCTCTTACAACTAGTCTTGGCTCAGTGGCATATGCTGGTGAGCCACCACTCCCGACCGACCCTGTCGTTACGCGCTCTCTGGAATCTCAAGATGCCTTGCCTCGTACGGCCTTTTACAGCACCCCCTCGGATATAGCGACTGCTTTGCCGGGTGCATTGTTGAAGCACGAGTCAGCTGCAAATTATGATTTACCAAAAGGCTTCACTGCAACACGTATTTTGTACCGCTCAACAGACTCGCATGGCCAGCCAGTGGCGACTTCAGGCGTAGTAGTTGTGCCACCTGGCAAAGCGCCAGAAGGCGGATGGCCGGTAATCGTATGGGCGCACGGTACCAGCGGAACAGCAGAAATGTGTGCGCCATCTTTAATGAAAGATGTCTACTACGGTAGTTTGAGGGTTTTTGACCTTGCTTCTGCAGGGTTTGTTTTGGTCATGACGGATTATCATGGCCTTGGAACGGATGGGCCTCACCAATACATGAACAAGTATGCGCAGGTTGCTGATATCCGTAACGCGGTACCTGCAGCTCATGCGTTGATGCCGGAATTATCACAAAAATGGTTTGTTGTAGGGCATTCTCAAGGCGCTTATGCTGCTTTGGCTACAGCAGAAGCCGAGACGAAGGCGAATGATGCTGGCTATCTTGGAGCCGTATCTATCGCTCCGGCCGCGCGTCCAGGAATGATGAATGCCAACATTTCTGCAGTTAAAAAGGCTGGCGGTCCGTACATGTCGTGGTTAGCCTTTGCTATTAAAGCTCAGTACCCTGAGTTCAAACCGGAAGATTTGTTATCAAAAAAAGGATTGAAGTTCTATCCTGAAGCAACAGGGGGTGCTTGTTGGTTGACGGGCAATGCATTGTATTATCCATATTCGGCTAAAGAATTGGTTCGGCCAGACTGGAACAAAAATAAGTACGTAAAGCAATTCTTTGCTGAACAAACTGTTGGATATGAGAAAACACTTGGTCCTATTTTGTTGGTAGCGGGTGGCGGTGACACGACAATCCCCATTCGTACGCTTAATTCATACTACAAAGACGCCTGTCACCTTGGTTCAGACATTAAATACCTAGTAGTACCAAATGCCGAGCATGGGGCAGCTATGGTTGAATCAATGGATACACAAATTTCTTGGTTAAAGTCAGTTCTTGCTGGAAATACGCCAGCTTCTAGCTGCCCTAAAAACTGATAAATACATGATAAAACGTTTGCCTCTGGTACGCTTGTACTTATTTTCTACCATAGCTTATTTTGCTATAGGGCAAGGTTATGCGCAAGATAACCGTTCTGGAGGCAGCGTTATTGCTGCAGTTTCAGGTTATAACCCTGAAGTTGTGCATACTCAGCCTTTTTGGAGCCAACGTATAGTTGGTTATTTACCAACGCGCGATAATACGGCCTTGCGTTATAGTGTTTTACTGCCAAAAGGGAAGGGGCCTTTTCCTGTTGTAATTAATTACAGCGGTTATGACCCTGGCGGTATTGGCAGTGCACCATATTTGACAGGTGATACAGCAATGTCCGTGAGCCTTGATCGTACGCTGGTAGAAAACGGTTACGCTGTTATGGGAGTAAATGCCCGTGGGACAGGGTGCTCTGAAGGTCACTTTACGTTTTTAACGTCGTCTTACGGTGAGGATGGTTACGACATTGTCGAGTACGCTGCTGCGCAGCACTGGTCTGATGGGCACATTGGCATGGCCAATTGGTCATGGGCTGGTATGTCGCAGATTGCCACAGCCTCGACGCGTCCGCCGCATTTGAGCGCTATTGCGCCCGGTATGGTGCTAGCGGACGCACGGTTGGATAGCTGGGCGCCGGGGGGGGTGCCGAACATGCAATTTCCCTCGGGTTGGTTGCTATATTTACAGTCACGATGGGACGCTTTGACAGCGGGCGCCCTCAAAGAAAATGACCAACGTTGTCTGAAGCAGTTGGCGCTTAATACGCAGGCGAATAAAAAATTTAACCTTCGCGATGTTTTGCTACAGCATCCGTTACGCGATGCAGAAATTGAAAAACGCAATTTAGCAGCAAAAACACACATGATTTCTGCTCCCGTTCTCTCAATGGAAGCTTTTCAAGATGAAGCAGTGACGTCACGCGAAGGATATTACCAGGATACTTTGCCGGCTAAAAACATTTGGCTGGTGCAAACTAATGGTCAGCACGATGCCTACGAATCCCTCAAATTCCGGAAGGTTTTGATCAATTTCTTTGATCGTTTTTTAAAAGGGGACACAGAAAAATTTACTGACACCCCCCATGTTCAGGTTTGGTTAGAGAGTGGATCGCACGGGGAGGGGCATGAGAAGGTAGAACAAATGACTCCCCGGATAGTGATTGAAGGAAAAAATTACCCAATTGTAGCAACCCCTAAAGTGTTCACATTGGTCGAACAGGGGAATCTTACGATGGATGACAAGCCCTCAGTTGGATATGATTCCTATGCCTATCCCGTACGGGGACCTGATGTAGATGTTGATGCGGATCATTATAGTTGGGGCGCATTGCCAGATCAGTATAGTCACGGAAGCCTTGCCTATACTTCGGCCCCGTTTACTCAGAATGTGATTGCTTATGGCCCTGCCAGCGCGAACTTATGGGTTTCATCGGATATGCCGGACACTGATCTCGAGGTTACGCTAACAGAGTTGCGGCCTGATCATCAGGAGATGTTTGTAGAGCGAGGGTGGCTGCGTTTATCGGACAGAGAACAAAACACCGATAAATCAACTATACTCAGACCGTTTCCTGTAGACCAGATACAAAGCATTCATAGCTTGGCGCCGGATGAGCCTGTCCTTGGAAGAGTGGAGCTGAGTAAAATGGGACATGTATTTCGTACAGGCTCAAGGTTGCGAATATGGATAGATGCACCGGGCAATTTTGGTGGATACGGTTTTTCACCATGGCTTCTCCCAGCAACAAATCGCATTTGGCACGATTCATCACATGTTTCTCAATTTGTTTTGGGAACACTGCCGAACAAAGGGAGCCCAGACATTAAAATTAGTCACATTCCAGGATCATTATCACCTTGCAATGATGTTCTGATGCAGCCCTGCCGAATTGATCCTTTACATCAATAAAAATAACAGTTTTCCAAAGGAGTGAAGTTGTGCGTACTAAGAGAATTTGTATATCCACAGCCTTAATGTTGATGACCTCCTCTTTCGCTTTTGCTGAAACGTCATCGAAATCGTCCTTTGCTTCGACGGTTTACGATCCTGTTAAGACAGAATTAGTTTTAAATTTGGTCGTAACCTGCACGGATCCAATTCGACCTGGCCCTAATGCTGCAAGCAAGGATGGGGAACGCTCCGAAATATGGCCTATTATAGGGGGACGCTTTGATGGACCAGGCATCCACGGCACCGTCGAAGCTGGCGGCGCCGACCTACCAGTTTTGCGCCCTGATGGCGTGGAAGTTGTTGACGCATTTTATCGATTAAAAACGGATGACGGGCAAATTATTATTATTCACAATAAAGGGTTGGCATATCCTATTAAAAATGGACAAGATTATAAATACAGATTGAGCCCTGAGTTCATCGCTCCAAAAGGGAAGTATGACTGGCTCAATAAAAGTATATTTGTCGCTACCCTTGTGTATCCTGTGCCGAAAGGAATGGAGCTGGCAAGGGGGCCTCACCAAAACGATCGTTTGATACAAGTATTGAGACTTAATTAAATATTGATATGGTGGTTTTAAAGAGATGCTACACAATAAAAACTCTGAAAATACATCAGAAATTGACCATGCTGTAGGATATCTCATTCGAGAGCATAGAAAGCAAAACGGTCTGCAGTTAAGAAATGTAGCATCTCGTGTCGGTATTTCCGTGAGCCATCTTAGTCAAATAGAGAGGGGGGCAACTTCTCCGAGTGTACGAGATTTAATGAAAATCGCGGAAGTCTTGGAGTTGGATGTCTCTAATTTTTTTCAGTCTTTTCAGGGACAAGCATCAGATATTGCTAAATTTTATACAAGAAAAGAAAGTCATAAAAAAATTACCTTTAACGATGGGATTACAAAAGTTTGCCTAAATTCACAAAAGCCCGAATTGTTGAGAACATATTTGATGATTATTCAACCAAATGGACATTCAGGAGACAAGCATTTGTCACATGCTGGTTTTGAAGCTGGTTTTATAATAGAGGGAACGCTTCATTTACAGGTTAATAGTCAGTATTGTGTATTAAATGAAGGTGATTCTTTCTCTTTTCTAAGTCATCTTCCGCATAAGTATGAAAATAGAACAAACGTTATTACAAAAGTTATGTGGTCAAACACTTTATAATTACACAAAGTTGTGGGTAAGTTATTTTGAATTGTTAAAAAGTAACAAAGTCAAATCGGTACAATTGCTCCCTAAGATTGGGTGAGCCATCAAAGGCCATGAGATGACACAAACGCTCGACCATTCTCTGCACCCGAGACACATCGTTATGATTTCTATAGGAGGGATCATTGGGGCCGGTTTTTTCATCGGAGCTTCAGGTCCTATCTCTATGGCCGGGCCGGGCGTAATAGTTACCTACGCATTTAGTGGGCTTCTCACAATTTTTGAGAGCTTAATGCTGCGGGATATTGCTCTAAATTCTGTTGAACCTGGTTCATTTATTATGTCTCTGCGGTCGATATTGGGACGAAGTTTAGGGTTTATCGCAGGTTGGACTTATTGGATTATTTGGGTTGTAACTTTGGCAATAGAAGTAATTGGAGCCTCTGACTTAATCAGGGAGTGGATCCATATTCCGTTTACGCTTATCGAATTAATTGTTTTGTCAATTGTCACAGGAGCAAATCTGGTATCAGTACGCAATTATGGTGAGGTCGAATACTGGCTTTCTATTATAAAAATTATGGCTCTTGTTTCTTTCATATTAATTAGTCTGGGTTCTTTATTTTTAGGAATTCATGCCATGGAAAATATGCATAGTGCCTCTGGGTTTTTACCTAATGGATTAACAGCTCTATTCGCTGCCGCACCAACTGTTGTTTATTCTATGTCTGGTAGTGAAGTAGCTACTATTGCAGCGCTTGAATCTGGTGATCCCCGGGGCAATGCTTCCCGTTTATCACGTGTTGTCGCGCTAAGCGTAACCAGTCTTTATTTTTTCAGTATTGTGGCTTTGTTAAGCTTGGTTTCATGGGACAAAATAATGCCCGGACAATCTCCGTTCCTTTACGCTTTAAATATCATACATATGCCATTTGCTAGCACTGTAATGACAATAATAATTTTAACTTCAATGTTGTCGACACTTAATTCGGGAATTTATGCAACATCTAGAATTACGTTTGAGATGGCAGAGGTTGGGGATGCGCTTGCGTCGTTTAAGAAATTAGACGTACGCAACAATCTGCCGGTAAGGGCTATTCTTTTATGTTCTCTAGGCACATTGCTGGTTGCAATTCTAGCAATTATCTCTCCCAATTTGGTTTTTGCATTCCTTGCTTCCGCAAGCGGTGCAATGATAATTCTTCATTACGGTTTAATTACAACTGCCCGCGTTATTTTATCTAAGAAAAATCTGTGGAAAGCGTGGGTAACCTTTATTTTGTTGCTTGTTGTTATCGTTTCCATGGTTATTATTCCGAGTGCCCGTTACGAGCTTGTTGCCGGTATTCTTGCGTTTTTCATTGTTGGTGTTGCTGAAAAAATAACTAGAGCAAGACGAAAGAAGTGGTGTGCCTTTTCGCGATAAAGCAGCAAAACCCAATTCATGCTGCTTTTGATTTTCTTTTAATACTGTCTCTAAGGATACTGTAAATGCGTTGGTCAATTACACTTTTTGTTGCACTTGCTGTTTTTTCTACGCCAGCTCTAGCGGAGCCAGAACCCATTCCACAAACAGAAGAAAGCGACATTATAAAACTTCCCCCTTGGAGTGCTCATCGTATCCTCGTGCAAGATACTGTTGCACGACATGCTAAGGACGGTCGTGTCTATGTTTTGGATGCTGATCAAGGCAAAATTCTTGGTATGGTCCAAGAATCTTATAATGGAAATGTGGTTCTTGATCCGAAGGGGCGGTCTTTCTACGTGAGCGAGACTACGTGGTCTCGTGGTAACCGCGGTGAGCGGAATGATCTCTTGGCTTCTTACGACCCACAGACGTTTCAAATTGAAAATGATTTTAAGTTACCCGGACGGGCGTTGGTAACGCCGAAAAAAAATAACCTTGCAATCAATGCCGATGGGAGCTTGGTGTACGTTTTTGATATGGTACCAACCAATGCGGTACACGTAATAGAAACTAAAACACATAGTCTTTTAAAAAACATCGATTTGCCTGGCTGCGCTTTAGTATACCCTTGGGGGAATAGTGGTTTTTCATCAATATGTGGTGACGGTGGTCTTTCTAATGTCTTAATAGATCACGACCATATAGAAGTTACGCACACTAAACCTTTTTTCGATCCAGAGAAGGATGCAGTATTTGAGCACAGTCCGTCCGATAAAAATACTGGGCAGACTTTTTTTATTACTTATAGTGGTCTTGTTTATCCATCTACCTTAAGTGCACAAACGACCGTTGAGAAACCTTGGTCTATCCAAGAAGCTGCTGGACTACCGCGTGCATCTGATGCTGGAAAACCATTCGAAATAGCATGGCGACCTGGTGGATGGCAGCTGTCTGCTCTCCATTACGCAACACACCGCATGTACGTCGTTATGCATAAAAATACATTCTGGACCCACAAAGAAGATGGAACAGAAATTTGGGTATTGAATACTGAAACCCATAAGCTACTGCACCGATTTACTTTACCTGAGCCCACATCCATGGTTGGCCTTACCCAAGATGCGCACCCTTTGATGTTCACTGATGATGCACATGGTGGTTTTTACATTTTTGACGCTGAAAACGGCAAACTCCTTCACAAGATTTCTCACCTTGGTGATGATCTCTACTTTACAGTCGCCTTGGGTGAGTAATGGAATTTCATGCGTCTCTTGCTTCAGCCCTACTTGCACATATCGGCTCCGGTATGACTGCGGCGGTGTTTCTCTCATCAGCTATCGGTAAAGCACAAAATATCGATGATACGGCAAGCCTTGTCGCATCTTATCGTCTCTTGCCGCTTTCATGGTCTTTTACAGCGGCTTACGCTGTAATTGCTGCTAATTTTATGGCCGGGATCGCTTTATTAGCAGGGTTTAAAATCGGTGTTGGCCTCGCCGTGGCTCTGTTACTCCTTTACGCTATCGCAATGGGTATTAACGTCGCAAAAGGCCGTACGAACATCACCTGCGGCTGCATCCCCGGCAGCACAACGTTCTTAGGGTTGGGAAGCATAATGCGAACACTTAGCTGGGTTATCCTAGCGTCTGCTCCGCTGAACTGCCCACACTCACCCGCCTTGTTTGCTGTAAGTGGAAACCTCCTCGGTATTGCAGCCTTTATCCTGTTCGTGACCACCGATACCCTCCTCGAAATCCGGGCGGTTCGGGCATGATGATTTTTTTAATTATCTCCACCTTTGCCCTGATTATTGCGGTTCTCGTACTGGCAATCATGCTCCTCGCGATGAGCCGCCAAATTGGTATCCTGCATGAACGGCTAGCACCCATTGGCCCTCAGAACACGATACAAGGGCTTAGCGTCGGGCAAGCAGTACCCGAGATTACGGCCCGCCACCTTGATGGCAGCGCCATTACTCTCGCCGGTACGCGCGCGCAGGCACGCCCCTCATTAATCATGGTCGTTGGTGCTGATTGCCCCGTGTGCAAACGCACCCTTCCTTTGGTCCATGAGGCCACCCAAACCCGCAATATCGACCTGATATTACTGGGGGACGGAGAGATCGAAGCCCTGCGCGCTATGGAACGTTCGCAAAACCTTCCAGCGCCACTTGTTATCTCGCAAGAGCTTTTGCTGCTTTTGCAAATCAACCGCCTACCAACACTTATCTTACTTGATCCGCGCGGCATCATCCGTGCGCTGGATGTTGCAACAACAACAAGCGACATCGCAGCTCTGCTCGATACAATCACACAGCTCAAAAAGGAGGCCCAGCATGTCTCAGCCTGAATCAAGTCGTTTTGACGGCATTACAGAAAGCGTGATGCGCCGCATCGCTAGCCATACTGCACGCCGCTCTTTCTTAGGCCGCGTTGGCGCTTGGGTGGTCGGTGGTATCGCTCTTCCTATGCTGCCTGCAGCCCGTGCAGCAACCAAAACAGAGAAGCCGAAAGCCCCATCACCATTCTCTGCAAAAGCACAAACGACAGACGCCACCGCATGCAATTACTGGCGTTATTGCGCCATTGACGGTTATTTGTGCTCTACCTGTGGCGGAGGAGTCCATTCTTGCCCACCTGGTACCCAACCCTCCCCAACCTCATGGATCGGGACGTGCTTTAACCCCGGAGACGGCCAGTCTTACCTCGTAGCATACCGTGATTGCTGTGGCCAAGACGCATGCAGCCAGCAAATGTGTATTGGTACGGATGGGGAACAACCAAGTTACCGTCCACAATCAAACAATGATATTATCTGGTGCTTCGGTACCGGCTCTCTCGTTTACAACTGCTCAACATCCGTTATCGTCGGAGAAGCCTAATGCTCAAACACGCTTTCCTTATTGCCCTGACCGTTATGCCCGCGTTCGCTGTTGCTGCAACACCCGGACAAGATGTGTATGACCAAAACTGCTCTGTCTGCCACCAAGCAGCAGGCGCAGGCTCAACAGGCCAATTTCCTCCACTGAAAGGGCGTGTTGATAAAATTGCCTCGTCTCCTGATGGTAAAAAATACCTCGCTGACGTTGTGCTGAATGGTCTGCATGGCCCCATCACGGCTGCAGGTTCACCCTATGCTGGTTTTATGCCGTCGTTAAAGTCGCTTTCAGATGACCAAATTGCCTCCGCACTTACTTATTTGATTTCTTTGGGAGATACAAAGCCAGCCCCAACGATTGACGCCGCCGTCATTGCTGGTGAACGCAGCACACCAAAGAAATCCAAAGAGATATTAGCCGAACGCAAAGCCTTGGATGATGCACACCTAGTACCCTAAGAGGCATCGTACCGTGAGCGTTTCATTCTTAAAACGAGCAGCAATATTTTTCGTTATTGTGGGCGGCTTTTTGTGCTTCTCGTTCAACCCGTCAGTCGCTCACGCGACTGGGGTTAATCGCGCCGTTTTTAACTATCTGACGCATTGCGGCGGCTGTCACGGCATCGAAGGGCAGTCTGGCGATTCAGGCATTCCATCCCTGCGTGATCATGTTGATGTGTTCTTGTGCTCCAAAGAGGGACGCGCCTATCTTGGACAGGTACCAGGCGTCTCTATGTCACTAATCCGCAGCGATCAAGAACTCGCTGATGTGTTGAATTTTATGGTCTTCCAATTCGGCGGAGAAAGCCTTCAACCTAATACAAAACCCTACACGGCGGCTGAAGTACATGCTCTTCGGCAACACCCCGTTAAGGTCGATGATATTATGACCTACCGGGCTGAAATTTTAGGAAGGGCACTGCCAGCGTGCCAACACTCGAAAACTCCGTAGCGTAATACAATGCAGAACATACACATACGTAACGTTCCACTATGGATATAATCTATGACAGACTCAAAACCCGCTAACCCTGCTTCAACCAGCCGCCGTGATATCCTAGCCCGCGGCACACTTGCCGCCGCTTGTGCAGGGGGCTGCGCGGTCGCACTGCCGTTTCTTGGCAGCTTACGCGGAACACGAGACGCCGCCTTTGCTACGCCTGAAACCGTGGATGTTGACCTCTCCAGCGTGCATGAAGGCGCACAAATTACCGTAACATGGCATGGTTGGCCGGTCTTTGTGCAGCGCCGTAGCCCGGCCATGCTTGCGTCTCTAAAAGCACCAACACTTCTGTCGCGCTTGCGGGACCCTAATTCAAAAATACTCCAACAGCCAAAAGATGCTGAAAACTGGCACCGCTCTATTATCCCTGAAATAGGCATTTACATCGGTATCTGCACACATTTGGGCTGTATTCCCAATTTCAATATGGCCAATGGCCCCGATACTGCCCGATACCTCTGCCCATGCCACGGATCACATTTTGACATCGCCGGACGCGCGTTTTTAGGGGCACCAGCCCCCTATAACCTTCCTGTTCCACCAGCGACGCTCCTCGCTAATCAGAAAATACGCATCGGTGCCAGTGCTGGTGATCCGCATTTTGACATTACCGCCATTCAACAGGTGTAAACCATGAGCGAGCAACAGAAACAGGGCTGGCTAGAACAACGCTTACCCATTGTTTCCGCTTTTCGGCGGGAATATATTGATTTTCCAATGCCGCCAAACCTGAATTTCCTCTGGAATTTTGGCGCTTTTGCAACCATCGCTCTTGGTTTCCTTGTAATCAGCGGCATCTTCCTTGCCCTGAACTACACACCAAGCATTAACGGTGCCTTTGCCAGCGTTGAAACCATTGACCGGTCCGTTGCATGGGGTTGGTTTATCCGTGGCCTCCATATGGGGGGCGTTACAATGTTGTTTGGCTCCCTCTACATCCATATGGGCCGTGGCCTCTATTATGGTTCCTATAAAGCCCCGCGTGAGGTCTTGTGGCTCACTGGTATGGGGCTATTTGTCCTCGTCATGATCATCGCTTTTGCGGGTTATGTTTTGCCTTGGGGGCAGATGTCTTTCTGGGGGGCAACGGTCATTGTAAACGCCCTTGGTGCCATACCCGTTATTGGCCAGCCGCTGTCCTCTTTGCTCTTTGGTGAAGCACCCTTGGGCGATATGGCCTTGCACCGTATGTTTGTCGTGCATTTTGCACTGGCCTTCGGAGCAATGGCCGTTATTGCGCTGCATGTTGCAGCTCTGCATGTAACGGGCTCCAACAACCCAACTGGTGTACCTACTCGCAAGAAAGTGCCGTTTCACCCTTACTATACAACCAAAGATTCCTTTGGAATTTGCTTGTTTCTCATGGTTTACGCCGTTTTGGTATTCTTCCTACCCGGCATCTTAACCCTAGCTGATAATTACATCGAAGCGAACCCCATGGTCACGCCGGCAGATATTACGCCAGAGTGGTATTTTGCCCCATTTTACGCCGTTCTACGTGCTGTTCCTTCGCGTTTGGGCGGGTTGTTAGCCGCAGCAGGCTTATTGCTCGTTGTGGTTGCTGTACCTTGGTTGGACCGTGGACCAATCCGCTCCGCTCGGTTCCGTCCGATGATACGCCTTGGCTTAGGTGCGGCTTTCTTGGCCTTTATCGCCCTCGGTATTGCCGGAATGCAATCACCTGACACGCTCTGGATATGGACCGCCCGTATTGCAGCCTGTGTTTGGTTTGGGTTTTTCCTCGTTCTTCTACCATGGGCCAGTAAGCATGATGACCACTTTCGGGTTGTGGAGGCAGACTAACATGCAAACACACCCTACTAAAATCCTCGTGGCATCCCTCGCAGCCTTTTTCTGGGCGCAGAATGCCCACGCAAAAACACCTGAGCAACGCGGGTTTGAAGTCTATCAACATGTCTGTAGTACCTGCCACAGCATGGACCACGTCCGCTTTCAGGACCTGCATTCCTTGGGCATATCCGTAGACGACATTAAGGCTTATGCTGCCAGTAAGCAGATCCCCGATGGCTTGGATGATGACGGCGAACCCAAAACACGCCCCGGAAAACCAAATGATGTTATTGGTTCACCATACCCAAGCCCTTCTATGGGTCGCATGGCTAATCACGGTATTCTACCCCCTGATTTTTCACGCATAGCCCTCACGCATCCCGGCGGGGCCGCATGGATTGAGCACATGCTTCAATCGTTCACCACATCGCCAGATAAAAATATCCATGTACCTCTCGGGGCATATCAAAACACCGCCACGAAGCTTGGATATATCATGATGCCCCCACCGCTTCATGAAAATGGGGTGCATTATACCGATGGGACAAAAGCTACCGTGCCACAAATGGCGCAGGACGTTGCGGCGTTTTTGGACGCAACAGCCCACCCGCACCAGACATCACGCAAGAATATTGGCTGGGGTATTCTCGTATATCTCGCTATCATGACTCTGCTAACCGCGGTTCTGAAACGACGCGTCTGGCGGTAACGAGAGTTACCCCCTTATTTCTTGGGGGTAACCATTTTATCTTGCAAGCGCTTGAAAAGAATAGCCCCCGAAACCCCTATTTTCCAAAAGGGATGCCCTAAGATGGGGTTTATACCTGTAAACGGAAAAAGGGGCGGAGCACCTTGCGTCACATGCTCACTCAGAGCCTGCCCCGTGACCGTAGCCATTGCAACGCCACGGCCGTTATAACCCAACGCAGCATAAAGACCGGGCTGTGGGTTATGCCAATGCGGATAATGATCCATCGTCATGGCCAGTTGCCCGTTCCAACCATGCGTCCAGGCAGCGCCGGATAAATGGGGCCATAATGTCTTAGCGTGACGTATTAAAAACTTAAATGACTGCGGACCAAAAGCCTCCCTCGATTGGGATCGCCCACCAATCAGTAAGCGTTTTTGCGCATCGATACGGTAATATGTGGTGACCTCCCCAAGCTCATAAACCACTTCACGCTGCGGTAAGATCGTTTTAATCAAATCATCCGTTAAGGGCTGGCTGGCCACAATTCCGCTGTATAACGGCACAATCGAGCGTTTTAAACGCGGCATCAGCCCCGTGGTGTAACCGTTGGTGGTCACAATCACAGCGCCTGCATGCACACGGCCATGTGCCGTAGTAACTTCCCACCCTGCGCCCTGCTGTACCAATTTTTGTGCAACAGTTTGTTCAAATAAGCGTGCGCCTTCGGCCTGAGCCGCTTGTGCAAGGCCGCGCGTGTAGGCAAGGGGATTTAACTGGCCGCCGCGCGGGTCTAATAACCCACTGACATAATAATCACAGCCTGTGCGGGAAGCTATAGCCTTTGCATCAAGCCATTCTACAAGATGGTTTTCATGCTTAAGCTGTGAGCATAAATCATCCAGAGGGGGAATTTGACACTTGGCTGTTGCGGCGCGAATTGTACCCCCCTGAACCGCATCACACGCAATATTATACTCTTTAATCAACTCAAACACGCGGTTTGGTGCGTTCCAGCTTGCGCTGATTAACTGTGCACCACGTTCTGCGCCAAAATATCTTACAATGTCATCAGGGGGTGTTTTGAGGCCGGGATTAACCTGCCCGCCATTACGACCTGATGCCCCAAAACCGAGTGTTTCCGCTTCGAGAAGAACAACGGAATGGCCCGATTTTGCCAAATGTAGAGCTGTTGAAAGCCCTGTAATACCACCACCGATAACACAAAAATCAGCTGTAACGTCCTCTGTCAACGCTGCTAAAGTCAGCGATGTCATTGGCTGCTCGTAGGTGGTTTTCAGCATAAAAGCATCCCTGCCTATGGCTCATAAAAAGCCGTGAGTATGTGCACCCACGGCCTCAACGACGATATTTTACGTCTTAAACCGTATCCCACCCGATGACGGCTTTTACTTCCGTAAAGTCATGCAGGCCGAAGTCGCTGCACTCGCGGCCATTGCCGGATTGCCCAAAACCACCGAAGGGCACTTTGACCGTCCACGCACTGCCATTGATATTAACGTTACCGGCACGCAAACGACGCGCAATTTTGCGCGCACGCTCCAAATCGCCGGACTGAATATAAGCTGCCAAACCATAGACAGTATCATGTGCCAAGGCGATGGCATGTTCTTCGTCATCATAGGCAATAATCGATAGGACGGGACCAAAAATTTCTTCTTTAAAGACGGTCATGTCTGCCGTTACATTACCGAAAATAGTTGGCTTTACATAATACCCGACAGACAGCCCTTCTGGCCGGCCCAAGCCACCTGTGACCAAGGTGGCACCTTCGGCGATTCCGCGCTCAATCAAAGCTTGAATGCGGTCATATTGCAAATCGCTGACCACTGGCCCCAGATCTGTGCTTGAATCTTCAGGGTTGCCCACCTTCAGTTCTTCAGCGCGTGCCCTCGCAATTTCAAGGGCTTCATTCATACGATTGCGTGGCACCAACATACGCGTTGGTGCGTCACAAGATTGGCCTGAATTGCTAAAGCAGTTCGAAACCCCACTCCGCACGGCTTCCGTCAAATCTGCATCATCAAGGATAATATTTGGCGATTTTCCTCCCAGTTCTTGATGCACGCGTTTGATAGAATCTGCTGCAGCATGCGCCACCGCTGCACCAGCGCGGGTAGATCCTGTTAGTGACACCATATCGACATCAGGATGGCGGGATAGAGCTTCACCAACGTCAGGCCCTGTGCCATGAACCATGTTGAACACACCGGGGGGCAGTCCAGCTTCCTCAACAATTTCTGCAAAGATAATAGAGGATAGGGGGGCAACCTCACTTGGCTTTAGGACCATTGTACAACCAGCTGCTAGCGCCGGAGCCACCTTGCATGTGACTTGGTTCATAGGCCAATTCCAAGGGGTAATTAGTGCGCAAACGCCGACAGCTTCACGTGTAATCAAACAATGATCACGTTTTTCTTCGAAAACAAAACGCTTCAGCGCTTCAATCATTTCCGCGATATGAGCTTGACCTGCCCACGTCTGACTGTCACGTGCGCGCTCAATAGGGGAACCCATTTCTAGGCTGATAGCCTGCGCCATATCCTCGGAGCGTCTTTGGTAAATATCTAAAATTTTCTGTAGCACAACCAAACGCTCAGCCCGCGTAGAACTGGACCAGCTGTTAAAAGCTTTCTTTGCCGCCGCTACAGCACTCTGGACATCTTCGGCTGTTCCTAAAGCCAAGGTAGCAACCGGCTTTTCGGTAGCGGGGTTAATGACGGACAATGTTTTATTGCCTAAAGGAGTAGTCCAGACACCGTTAATATAGAATTCTTGCGAATGACGCACAGCGTGACTCCAGTCAAAAATAAGAACTAAGCTTGCCTTGTTTTGAAGGCAAAACGAAGGGGGGTCTTTACTTTTTTTTAGAAAATGCTTTCATAGAAAAAACACCCGGATAATTATGATGGATATCTTTTCTCTTTTCTATGTGCACGTTGGTCTTTGGGTCTGTGTGGGCACTATAATTTTTGCATCTATTTTGATTCAGCAACATATGAACAAATTATTTAGTAAAATTGCACCGATTGGCGCTCTAACCCCGAATAATCTTTTACCTGGTGCATTACCTTATCAGAAAGCAACCATGCTGGATGGTTCTCAGGCGGATTTAAAAGAAGCATGTCTTCTATTTGTGGATGCTTCGTGTCCTGTTTCACGTAAAATGATCCCCATAGCCCGCAGCTTCGCTCACAAAGAACAACGACTTCTCATTTTATGTACCGACGCACCGGAAAATTCTTTAGATGAAGCGTGTAGAGTATTGAGGGCTGAAGCGAACGAAATTACAAATGGGCCTGTATTGGGTCAGTTTATTGGCGTTGATCGGCTGCCTTTCGGGGTTCTCGTCTCTGACGATTATACTGTTTTGGCGCGTGGACTCGTAAATAGCCGTGAGCATCTTGAAAGTTTGTCTGTCTCTGTGAAAACAGGGTATGCTTCTATTCAAAATTATTTGGAAAATAATAAATATAATATTATTAATTAAAATCATACTTTTTAGTTTATGAATAAATTTCATTATGATTTATTCCTTATATTCAATGTAAATACGGACAGGTGTGTCAAAGTACATACTCATAGTTTCTGGTGCTGTATCAAGACGGTAGATGTCAAAGTATATTATTGGCACGGACCTTCGTGGCATTCTGGAGGTTTGCAAACCGGAAGAGGCCGAACAACCCAAAGTATACCCTAAAAAGTAATAATAATTTCAATAAATAAGGAATATTTAATAATTATATTAGTAATATTACTTACATCCTTTGTCTGTATATTGCTCATTAAAAGGGAGGTTCTGTAATGTTTAAAATTTTGTGTTTATCTAAATATGCCTTTTACGGGAATAAATCAAAGTACTACTTTGTTTGTATATTATTTAGTGCCCTTGCTATTTTTACCCCAACATGCGGAAAGGCCACGACACTGCCGCCTTTATGTATAGAGGGAGCCACAATCGTATCCCTTTTAGGAGGAAGTGGGGACAGTCCGATTGTACCAGTAAAGGTCGGAGCCGCATCCGCTGCAATGTTTGTAAGTCCAGCCCTACAACACGTATTCGTCCGTGACTACGGCGAGATATGGTTTCCCTCGGGACCGACACAGAAAATGCGTGCGCAGGATAACAACATCGTCACCACAGAACGGACTGAAATCGATAACCTTCAAATTGGCGAGGTCTCCTTATCTGACGTGCCAGCATCACTGTTGGATGAAGATACAACTTCCAAGGCAGGCGAACTTCCCGTCATAGGGCTTATCGGGCGCGATCTCCTTGAGCATGTAGAGGTTTTATTCGATGTGCCCCATAAAAAGCTCGCTTTGTTTCAATGGAATAGCAGGGACGGATGCAGCGGAACGCCGGATTCGATTTTTTCGGGCACGGTATACAAGATCCCGATGGACAGTGACGGCGGGATTCAAGCAGTGGTTGACGGAACATCTGTACGCCTTCAACTCGACCCTGATCTCAAAACAAGCGTATTGCCGCGCTCCGCAGCCTACGACGCTGGAGTTTCCGACGAAATGCTAGACAAAGACCCGCGTGTGACAACACAATATGCGGCAATTACAATCGGAGCAAAGCACAGGTTTAAGAAAATCAATCTCGGGGGAAGAATCATCAGTAATTTTGATTTTATCGTGCAAAATAATATACGTGATGGTGCTTTGGGAGAAAACTTCTTCTCCGGAATGATAGCATTGCTGGATTTTCCACATGGCCAACTAATTTTTCAGCCGACAGATAGTCGTAATCATGCTCCCACTTTACACCTTCACTTTGATCAATCCCGACAAGGCTTTACATCGGTGCATGAAACGCAAGGTACGCTAAAACAAAAATAGATTCATCCCTGTAAATATGAAAGCGTTTCGCTCTCTCTAAATGCCTGAACCTGTAGAAGAGGTTTGTTCAGAATACAGTGTAAAGGGTTCGAAAAACCCATTAGTTTTACTGGCCTCTATGTAATTTTATTTCCTCTGCTTTGACTGAGGTATGGAAAATGAGGCAGTTAAGTTTTTGACCATAAAGAGCGTCTTTTTCGGTTGAGTGGGCTTAGTGACTCGCTCAAAGCGCTCCGCCTAGGTTCAGAAGGAACGTGGGCGCATTAGTGCGCGAGCAAAGGCGGGATCCAGTTTGGTCCTGTGTTGATGTTTGATATTCTATCGACTGAGTAATTTGGCAGGTGAGCAGACGCAATATCCGATTAGAGGCTGGCCCTCTTTTGCTCACTATCTGGAACTCAATCTGTAGGACTATGTGCAGATGCCAAAACGGTGTAATGCGAACGCGGAAAAACGGATATAAGCAGCGCAAGCCCGCAAAACTGCCGTAATGACCGTCAGGTACGGTCACGCTGAAGTTCACTATGGCGAAGCGACGGATTGATCGAACGATCCACACAATGGATATCGCTATCTTTTTAGTCTGTAACCCCCTGTCTTCATCGGCTGGGAATTTCAAATGAACCATAAATGGAAAACAAGGCCTGCCGAGGCTAGTGGCGGTACCAGACTGGGGGGGCTTGCTAATAAAGTTACTATGGCCTCGACAGCCTAGGTCAAGAGGCCCGACTAAAGGTTTCGTGGACAAAGAAGATCCTATCTTACATGTCCAAAAAAACGCACCGCAATCTCATGTCTCGCCATATTCAGCAGTCCGACGCAGGGTTAAATCCTACGCTGAGCACGTCTTTGCCAAACAAAAAGCTAGACGGAATTGCTCACTCGAACTGTTAGCATCATCTTGGCAAGAATAACGATCGAATTTTTAAATATCGTTTGCAATACGTGCCACCCAATGGTTCTCCGATTTCTATGGATTACTTTCTCTCATGACTAAACAGTAAAGAAAAGGCGTTTTCTGTAAGAGGGTATCTTGATAGTCGTCTATTAATTACAAAGGAATTACCGAATCTAGCAATTCGGCGTAGCAAACCCAAGGTAGGGTTTGAGGAAACCTGAAAAACCCTAATGATTTCAATGAATTAAAGTGGTGCGAGCTGCGGGACTCGAACCCGCACGCCCATTCGGACTCGAGATTTTAAGTCTCGTGCGTCTACCATTCCGCCAAGCTCGCACTGCCTTTTACGGAACCCGTAAAAGCACGGCCCCCTTTTGGCGCAACCAGAGCTCGGCTGCAACCCTTCCTGAACGTCCTTTTGAAAAAAATTTATCTACATGGCTCCAAAAGGCCGGGCTATGGTCAAAATATGTCAAATGAGCCAACTCGTGGACCGCAACATAGCTCTGTACTAATGGAGGGCACATTACGAGCCTCCAGCTCAGCATAATCCGTCCGTTGCGTGTGCAGCTACCCCAGCGACTACGAACGTTCCTCACGTCCAGCTTGGTATAGGTAACACGCATATTTTGTGCTTCACGCTCAAGGAGCTTTGGCAGCTCTCGGGCTGCAAGCTCTCTTAAAAAACGCTGTACCCGTCTTTCAGTATGTTCCGCTGCTCCACTGACTTTTAAAACTGGCGTTTCCAACACGCAGCCGTTTTGTGCGTGCGGGGTATGAATTATGGATGTTTCAATACCATTAATTAAAACCATTCCTCCGCCTGTTAGGTCTAGTGGAGGAGGGAGGGAGGCCAATGCTTTGCGTATCCAAGGATCATGCCGCTTGATAAAGGCTTCAATACTAGAACATTTTGTTGAAGGCGGATGAGTTAGTACTAAAGTACCGCTTGAGAAATCCAACCTAAGGGTGATTCGGCGCGCTCGTGCTGAGGGTTTTAAGGTAATATGATGTGGCTGAGAGATCAAAAAATATTACCCTAGAATTAAAGTCGTGAGGGGCGTTCAGCCTTGGTTGGCCATTCACCAGGCCATTCCACAATATGATCTTCCAGCATGCCTGCACGACGTTCATTTACGCATCTATTTGCTACTGAAACGCCTTGGTTGTGCAATTGCTCACGGTTTCCTGCCCGAAGGGGGTGCCACGACGGAAGGTCGTAACCTTCCTTGACAAGTCTATATGCACAGCTTGGCGGAAGCCAATCAATATCGCTGAGCACGGCTGGTGTCAGCGTTACGCAGTCGGGTACTTTCCGGTGTCGTTTTTCGTAATCTGAGCAAAAGCAAGTTTCCGTGTTCAGCAATCGGCAGGAAACATTAGTGTGCGCGATCTCATCTGTGTCTTCGTCGCGTAATTTGTGCAGGCAGCACCGGCCGCACCCATCACAAAGAGACTCCCACTGAGAGCGGGTCATCTTTTCAAGAGGTACAGTCCGCCAAAAATCAGAAGTGTCATTCACAGTGTGAAAACTCTACAAAAAATAACCAGGAAAACTATCAAAACCAACGATAATAAAAGCGGCAAAAAGAGAAGAGGCAACCAAAGCTTTTTTAGTCTTAACAAAGGCTTGGCGCCCAAGCCCTTAGCTGTCCGTAAGGTGCCTTCTGGAAGAGAAAGGAAGCGCGCGATCGGAGGGAGCATAATGAGGGGCGTATTGAGTGTGCCCTGCCAGAAAGGCAACCAAAAATCACCTCGCAATTCTGTCCAGTAAGGAAGAGACAAGGCGAGCATGGCACAAGGGAACGTAAAAGCCAGCCCTAGATTTTTGAAGACCCAGCGAGGCACAATCTGTAGAGACAAGACTACCCCTGTAGCACAGATTAAAATACCTAGGAAAAAACATGGATAAAACGAAGCCATTATTTCTTCTCCGTTCCATCGAACCAGTTTAAAAATCTTTCCTGTAATGCTGTATTATTTTTCCAGAAATTCTCGTCTACAGAAATACCTTGAGAATTTTCTACATTCCCATTGTCTATTGATAATGACTTAACAACAGCCTCAATCTTTTTTTCATCGTCTTGATTAACGTTTTTTGGTATTGCCCAGTACAATTTAGCAACAAAACGATTGTTCTTTTCTTCGACGAAAGTCGAGGGGTGTACACTTTTTTTGTTGTTCGCGAGTATTATGTTTAAGGGCGCGCTGGTCATTAGCGCGCTACTTTGCGATATGATTTGCTGCGCTTCACTCGGGGTCCGCCACCAGATTATGTATGGCTTTAGCAGGTCTAATTTATGGAATGCTCTATCTACACCTGCCGGAGTGGCTAAAACATTGTACACATTGTCGGGGGAAACTCCATCTGCCAGAAGTGCGATTTCCAGAGTGGTCCTAGCCCCTAAATAGAGACCCCGCCGGCCCGGTTGACGTGCTACATCCCAAAAATCTTGCCAATTAGGCGGGGAGGGCAAACGTGACTTGTCCCAAGCGAGGGTCAAAATGCCTTCTCCTGCCGGTAGGCCGCACGTCGAAGCCGCGTCTATTGTGTAAAACCAGTGCTGGGAACAGCCATATTCAAGTTGCGCTTGGTTTAGAGTTACCGCCGCCCAATAAGGGGACGCACTCGTCATTTTATTTTTAAGCGTCTCATCCAAGCCATCCCATTCCCCAATGGGAAGTGAATCGGCTTGATTAGTGTCCTTAACGGTAGCCACCACCCCTGGTGGTAAGGCCAAGCTCAGAGTTGTCTGCTTTTTACGCCGGACGTGGTTTTTGTATCGTTTATGTGCCGTGAAGTGTCTTTTCTTATGATTGTCCACGTGCCCCGATGCTGACGAAGGAGAAAAAAACGCAATCATCACGGCAAGCGCTATGCCGTTGAAGCGCCATTTCCTGTTCCTATCATACGTGTTTTTTCTAACCAGAACTGAGTCAGATTTAAAACCAGAGCAATCTGACTTGTCTTGGATTGAAGAAGGACGGGACAGAATCGTTCACCTCGAAAAACAAAAAAGAAAAATGGCACTTCTGTGGCAAGAAGGTACTTTACCCTTAGTACAAATCTGCCTCCAACGGAAAGGCTAAAGCGTGCGACGCCGGCCATGCTAGTTCGACGGCCGTACCGAGCTTGGGTATTCGCTGCGCTTGTACTGAGGGGCGATGCAACTCAATTTCAATGCCGTTATCGCAGCGTATAATCATGCGCACGTGCACGCCAAGGTGTAAGACTTCTGTCAGTATGCCGCGAACTGGAGGGTGCTCACTTTCTTCCTGTAAAGAATTTTTTCCAAAAAAAGGTGAAATTCGGTCAGGCCGAACACACACTAGACAAGTGTCTCCAACCTGTGAGGCTGTTGCTTTTTCACTAAGCGGTTTGCAGGCTTCGACCACTCCGCCGCATGCAAGATGAATAGTGTAAACGTCGTCATAATCATCAATGATTTGGCCTACTAAAGCATTTGAACCACCAAAAAGCGTGGCCACGGTAGCCGTTTCAGGGCGTTCGTACAGATCTGCAGGTGATGAAACTTGTAATAACCGGCGACCACTGAAAAACGCGATGTAGCCACCACTACGTAGGGCAGATTCTTGCCTGCTTTCTGTCCGCAAAATCGTCAAGGCGAGTGCTTTTTGTAGGCGAGTAAGCAGAAATTCGATCCGCCGAGCGGTCGCAACGCTCAAACCCGCTAAGATATCATCCAAAATCAGGAGGTCCGGGCTCCTTGCTAAGGACTGGGCCAATTTTGTGCGCAGTTTTTCTTCGTCGCTTAAGTTACGTGGATACTTGGTGCGAACACCATCAAGTGCGAGCAAGGAAAGTAAATGGTTCGCCCGAGCGGGAACGGATTTTTTGTCTTGCTGTTGTGCCAAGCAAGCAAACTCGACGTTTTCGCAAACTGATAGGTGGGGAAACAAATTTTCTCTATTGCTCACTAAAGAGAGTCTTCGTTCACCCGTCGGTAAGCTAGATATATCCTTGCCCGAAATTGTCAGCGTTTCACCTAGAGATGGATGAAAGCCACTAATGATATCGACCAAGACAGACAGGGCAGGCATATCTGTGCCAAACAAAATCAGCGTTTCACCTCGGCTTATATTCAGCGAGAAGCTTTCCTCTTGAAGTGCAATGCGTAGATCATCTGCCTGAAAGTAGTTTTTAGAGAGGGCCGAAACTGTTTTGGTGGTAGAGGGGGGCATGAAACTTACCGTGGGAACCAAGCGTTCGAGATGAGGTAGTGTCCAGACTTGGACACATTGATGTTTGGTGAGGATTTGAACATGAGTGGTGATCGCGTCAAGGAAAACGTCGAAGAAATTCGCAAAGAGGCTCAAGAACAGATTGACAGCCTGCGCGCACAAGTTGAGCAGCTTTTGAAAGAAGTTGTGACCCCTAATCTGCTCAAGGCAGCAGATAAGACGGACACTGCCGTTGCAAATGCGAGGAAATTCAAAGATTATGAGTTAGAAAATGTTTCGACGCGCGTTCGTTCACAGCCTATAGCCGCAGTTCTAATATCCGCTGCTGTTGGATTTGTTTTAGGGCGCTTTTCACGCTAGTCGTTTGTCCCATTAGATAAACGGCTTGAAGAAAACGCTGTTTCTGGCGCGTGTCCTGTCAGGAAAGGTGATTGACCCTTCATGAAACCGCTCGACCTTGGTCAAGAAGTCCTTAGTGCACAAGGGCAAATTTTGTCCCGGACAGCTCTGCGCGTTGCGCGCCGCGCTGCTTTCGGGGTTGTGGCGCTAACCTTCCTCTTCTTCTTCGTAATTGGTCTGCATGGGCTGCTCTGGGCGCTGTGTCTAGATGTGGGCGGCTTCAGCCATGTTAAGGCAGCGCTGTGCGTTCTAGGTTTTGACCTACTATTTGTGGTGATCTTCGGTGCCTTAGCTGCTTGGTCTATACCGGACATGGTAACGATTGAAGCACGCATCCGCCGTGATCGAAAGCTGAACGAACTTAAGCAAGCCATAGCCCTGTCAACCCTTACAGGCCTTTTGATCGGCCCTATAGGCCGAGGAATGGCGGGCAGCCTGCTTTCTGTTTTTAAAAGCGTTCTGCGCCGTAAGGGCTAATCAAGTGAGGGGGCCAAGTGCCCCCTTGTTTGTTTTAGGCTTTACGAAGGTATCATTTCATGCTCGCAGAATTTAATATATTCGGAGTGTTTGTTGCTCCGGTGTCGGTCTACGCATTAGTAGCCTTGGTTATCACTTTTTCATTCAGACGTTTTTTGTGGAAAGTCGGTCTTCTTAACTGGATTTGGCACGTACCACTTTTCGAAATTGCTTTTTTCGTATGCACACTGTGCTTATTGCTGATGTTCGCTTAAGGGCGTAGACACAATGCATTAAGCTGAATGCAACATGATGTTCAGCATTTAAACTAAGTTAGGATGAAAGAGGCTATGCACCGCCTCCGCCACATTACAGGTATTGTTTTAACCCTCTTGGTCGTGCTGGCTGCCATCGCACTTGGTCGTGTGATGTGGGAAATTTACGAACTATCAGCTTGGACAAGAGATGGTCGCGTAAGGGTTTACGTCGTTAACGCGGCCCCGGAGATATCTGGCACAGTTGTGTCTGTCCCAGTGGTTGATAATCAATTCGTACACCGGGGCGACCCCTTATTTACCCTAGATCCTCTCCGTTTTCGGCTCGATATCAACTCTGCTCAAGCAGAACTGGCGCAGGAAAAGGCCGAGTTGGCTTTAAAGGAAGCCGATGCTCGACGCCGCCACGGTTTGGGTGGATTAGTCTCCGCAGAAGAAGAAGAGGACTTCAACGCCCGCGTAAATGTTGAGAAAGCACGGGTAGACGCGGCTCAGGCCAAGTTAGATACGGCCTTACTGAATCTTCAACGCTCAACAGTTTATGCTTCCGTAGACGGGTATGTGACGAACCTAAACCTACGAGTTGGCAATTATGCCCATGCAGGGCAATCTGGTATGGCCATTATTGATGCCCATTCTTATTGGATAAACGGCTACTTCGAGGAAACAAAACTTCACGGTGTGCACGTCGGTGATACTGCTCTCATAAAATTGATGGGCTACAAGCAGTTGGCTTCAGCGCATGTGGTAAGCATTGGTCGCGGCATAAACGACGAAAACGGAGTGTCTGATCACCTTGGCCTTCCCGATGTAAACCCGATCTTTACTTGGGTACGCCTTGCGCAGCGTATTCCGGTGCGTTTGGAATTCGATAAGGTGCCCGAAGGTGTAACGCTAGTTGCCGGCATGACAGGAACGATTACCATTGGCAATTCACCCCATGGCATGCATGGTCGCCTTACAACTTGGCTACAGAACCATCTCTGACATGCGCGTTTCTCATAAACTTACCGTACTGGGCTGTGTAACTCTTTTGAGTGTTGGGGGGTGCAAGGTTGGCCCCAATTTCAAACCAGACACCTTTGCCCCACCAGCAGCTTTTACAGATCAAAAAGAAGCCATCACAGCAGAGGATCGCGCAAGGACGGCAGCATCCCTCAAAGATTGGTGGCATCTTTTTAAAGATCCAACCTTAGATGGGCTTGTTGATACAGCAATTCATCAAAATTATACTCTGCAAGCCGCCGCCCAACATGTGATCGCGGCTGAAGCGTTAAGACGGGAAGCGGCATCGGCTTGGTATCCGCAGCTTGACGCAATGGCAGGTGGCGGAGACGACCGCTATTCGATTGTAGTTGATAACTGGCCGCTCCGTCCCGGAGATCCTGCGAATAGACCACAGGCATCGGTTCTTACATATGGCGCAAGAGCAAGTTGGGAAATCGACCTTTTTGGCCATATTGGGCGTCAAGTAGAGGCGCAATCGCAAGAAATTACCGCTTCCGTAGAAGAACAAAGAGCTCTTCTGGTTGCTGTGATCGCGGAACTTGCCTCAAATTACATTGCCCTTAGAGGTACTCAGGCCCGCTTGACGGTGGTGGAGCACGACATTGGTGTTGCTTCGGATACTCTGGCCATCACGCAACGTCTTTACACAAAGGGGCTCGCAAACTCACTTGATGTTGCTCAGGTTACCGCCAACCAAAGAATAGATGAGGCGCGCATCCCTCCGCTCCATGCGGAGGAGGACAGGTTAATTCATTCCATCGCTGTACTTGCGGGACAAATACCTGGCTCATTAGAAAGCAGCTTAAAAGTCAGACAGCCGATGCCTAGCGTACCTTCATTTCCAGCAGCTTTACCTTCAGAAGTCATTGCACAGCGTGCTGATATCAGGGCGCAAGAAGCGCGCTACGCTGCAGCAACGGCAAGAGTTGGAGTGGCCGTATCTCAGCTATATCCCCGTTTCTCAATCCCTATGACGTTTAATCCCAACGCTTCGGCCGTCTATCAAGCTTTTCAGCTAGGAGCTATGAGTTGGAGCGTGATGATGATGGCATCGCTTCCTCTAATGCACGGTGGCCGTAATAATGCTGAAATCATGCGTGCTAAAGCCGCGGCAGAAGCTTCTCGTTTGGCTTACCGACAAACCGTATTGCAGGCTTTTAAAGAAGTAGAAGATGCGTTGAGTGATTGGGAACAAGATAACGAGTTGGTTTTACACTATAACCAAGCCATTAAAGCGTCAAAATTAGCACAAGGACGAGCTCAAAGACGTTATGCCGTCGGCCTCACCAGTGTTTTGGATGTGCTCTCAACGAACCGTCTTGCATTACGTGCAGAAGAGCACGCAACGATAGCAAACGCGGCCCGTCTGCGCGATACGGTTAGGCTTTATACAGCTATCGGTGCTGGCTGGCAGGGGTATGCCCTACCGGAACTCCCTGTCACAGCAAAACAACAAAGCATTTGGGCTAAAACGTTCTCACCTTAGACTTGGTATTGCAGACACCCACCATATGTAAAACTGTGTTGGGTATCCGTCGCATTTAGGGAGTATTCGGTATGTCGAACGAGCATCCTGTCGAAGATTTTTTAAAACCAAAAGTGCACGCACTCATTGAAAGCGCACTGGCCGCCGGGTATGAGCGTGACGTTGTTATAGCCGTGCTGCTTGATATTTTGGACGATACCACTGAAGGGAATGTTTGATCATGAAAGACCCTTATGCCGTTTTAGGTGTGAGCAAAACTGCAACGGATAAGGATATTCGAAGTGCGTATCGTCGCTTAGCAAAGCAGTATCATCCAGACCACAATCCTAATAACACCGACGCGGAAGAAAAATTCAAAGCTGTCGGACAGGCCTACAACATAATCGGTGATAAAGAGAAGCGGGCTCGTTTTGATAGGGGCGAGATCGGGTCCGACGGACAAGAACGCGGGCCGTTCGGAGCCGGTTTCGGACAGGGCGGTTTTGGAGGCAATGCTCAGGGTTTTAACCAAGAAGATCTGGGCTCCTTCTTTTCCGATATGTTTGGTGGGGGGGGCCAAGGTGACTTTCAGCCGGGTGGTCCGGGCGGGCGCAGGACGTCTAAGGGATCAGACAGACGGTACGAAATCAGCATTACTTTCACACAATCTGTTTTAGGCACCACTCTAGAGCTCGCTCTTGGAGAAGACGGACACACTGAAGTTAAAGTCCCTGCTGGCATTGAAAATGGACAGACCTTGAGGGTCAGAGGGAAGGGTGCTCCTGGACGTTCTCTGGGAGGGCAGCCAGGCATTGCCGGGGATGCGCTCATCACCATATCCGTTCAAACCGATAAGCGTTTTTCACGGGAGGGGAGGAACATTCGCATGACGCATAATATTCCTCTCAAGACGGCTGTGATAGGCGGAAAAACCACCGTAGAGACCCCGGCGGGGGCTGTAACGCTGAAAATCCCCAAACATTCCGATGGTGGTAAAACGCTGCGGCTTGCAGGGCGTGGTGTAGCCGCTACCAAACAAAGCCCAGCAGGTGATTTATTTGTCGTATTAAATATTCAAATTGGCGATTTTTCACCAGAATTGGAAAAATTTTTCGCAGAAGAAAGCCATGACTAAGAATAGATTAGTTATAGTCGTATAAAAACATTGCTTGTTGCTGGCGTTCCGTACAAAAAATAGAGCCTGTTTTGGACTATTTTTCGGATGGAGCGCCAATGAACACAACCGCTGAACAGAGGCGTCGTGGCTTTTCAGTCGTTTTTGCAATTGAATTGTGGGAACGGTTTGGTTTTTACGGGATGCAAGCCGTCCTAACGGTTTTTCTGGTCCAGCAGCTCGGCTTTAGCGATCATAGAGTTAACAGCCTTTTAGGAGCTTCGTCCGCACTGGCTTATATAATGCCTATCTTGGGCGGCATTGCAGGTGACCGTATAGTAGGAACAAGGGTAGCTATGCTTTTAGGCGCAGCAGGCCTGACTTCTGGATATCTTTGTTTATCACTTATACCGCAATCTATTACGGGCCTATTTTGTGCACTCTCCTTAATCGCAGTAGGAAACGGCTTATTCAAACCGAATGCCGGGAATTTGGTACGGAAAATTTATGCTGACGATAAAACAAAATTAGATACCGTTTTCACCCTTTATTATATGTCGGTAAATATAGGATCCATGGTTTCAATGTTATTGACACCTTGGCTACACACTAATTACGGTCCAAACGTTGCATTTGGGGCATGTGTTGTTGGTTTAATCATCGGTTTACTATACTATAGTCTGCGCTCAAAATGGCTTAATTCTGTAATTAAAAATGACAAAACAAATATGATTAAAAACTTTAAAAAATCATATTTCGCTATTGGTATTTTTTTGTCTTTAATATTTTGTTACTTAATCATTCAAAATGAATTTTTGGCAGAGTGGGGTATTTTATTTTCTATTTTAGGTATTATATATTTGTGGATTAGAACGTACAAAAAATCAAAAGCGCATGAACACGCATCCTTAATAAAAGGATACTCATTAAGTGTTTTTGCTGCAGTTTATTATGCCTATTATCAACAAAGCATTACATCACTAACGCTCTATACTATGAGAGACGTATCAGGTGATTTTAATATTTTTGGGAAGGCAATATTTCATTTTAGCCCAGGCCAGTTTCAATCACTTAACTCTTTCTGGATTTTCTTGCTGAGCCCTGCTTTGGCATGGTTATACCAATCATTAGGGCGGGCAGAACGGGAGCCGTCAATTGGGCAGAAAATGCTCTTGGGCTACGCAGTTCTAACGTGCGCCTTTTTCCTCTGGTGGTTCACAAGCCTTACCGCAAGCACTAGCGTTTCCCCATGGGTTATGGTGGCCGGTTATGGTTTGATGTCTTTGTCAGAGCTACTGACTGGTGGGTTGGGGTTAGCTGTCGTCGCGCGTTATGTCCCGGACAGATTTGGAGGCGTTATGAATGGCTCTGTTTATGCATTATGGGGGGTAGCCATGTATGCTGGGAGTCTTATGGCAAACGCTGTTGAATACATACCGGGAAACGGAGGTGGCGCAAACGTATATGCACCGCTTTTTAAAAACTTAACCTTCTTAGCATTATCCATCCTGTTGTTCGGATCAATAATGTATTATCTTACCTCAAGAATAGCGAAGCGGTACTCGTAGGAACTTTATAAATGCACCGAAAAAAAAGAATAGCTGTCGCTGCAATTATAAGGGACGAACGCTCTGATATTTTGACATGGCTTGGATGGTACAGAAATCTCGGCGTTGATACTTTAATTATTTTCGATGACGGTTCTTCCGACGGTACAACGCAGATAATACGCGATGCTGCATGCTGTTTCGATATTCGATTATACAAAATTGAAAATCAAGAAGGTAGCCATATCCTACGGCAGAAAGATGTTTACTTATATGTATTGAAAAACATTGCCCCGTATTTCGACTGGGTTGGTTTCTTTGATGCCGATGAGTTTTTATTTTTGGAAAAAAACCAAAATCTGGCAGATTTTTTTGCACAAGTCCCGGCTGATGTTGGTGCTGTAGCCTTTAACTGGTGCAATTATGGCAGCTCAGGGCACGTCTTAAAGCCTCAGTCCCCGCTAATTTGGGCTTTTGATCATCACTCCACTGCACAGGAAACAATAAATCGGCACGTAAAAACTTTTATAAGGCCTGCTGCTTGGTCTGGTGAGTGGGTCAACGTGCATTATTTTCCACTCAAAAATTCCCGGTATGTGGACGCATCCCTCAACGATATGAGGTGGTCTAAAACACCGGGAATTTCATCCGAAACGCCAGATTGGTCATCGGGCCGAATACTTCATTATCAGGCGCGCAGTATGGAGCATTTCATCGAAAGGGCGAAAAGAAGGCGGGATGTCACGCTTACTGTGGATGATTTTCGTATAATTGATAGAAATGAATTATACGCTGAAAATCCTAAAAAAATGTGGGAAAATATTGCTCCGTGGATTAAAAAAGTAGAGCTACAATCTTATGTACGCGCCTTTAAAGGCCTTGATAACAATCAAAATAATAAGTCCGAATATTTAAATTCTGAATTTAATATTTATGAAATTGTTCATGAACATTATAGGAAGAAGTTATTTGCTTTATACGTCCCTAGGGCGGGCGAAGATAAGGTATTTATTTTCACGGTAGACGAAGGTGGATTTCCCGTCCCAATCAAGATCGAGTTTGATTACCGGGTGTGTGACGAGTTCGTAGAATATACATTAATTTCAATTCCGTCACAAAATAAATTTGCTCTACAAAATCCGACGACACATAAGTATCTATGCGCATTACCATCGGAATGTAATCTAAAATTATCATCAAGTAGGAAAGAAATTAGTGATTGGGAAAAATACTCTTTCAAGGAATGCGATTATCCCGTTATTCACCCTTCACTATTTCTTCTTCTGCAAGACATATTTTCGTATCCAGTCACTTTAGAGTCTATCTCGTACTTTTATAAGATAGACCCTAAAATGATGTATTATATTCTACCTATTGCTGTGAAAGTTCTTCCACCAGAGGAGACGGCGCAGTTAGAAATCCTTCTGGGGTTTAAAATCCTGTAAGCACAGTCTTTCCGATAGATTTTCCGCTTTCTTGTAGTGCGTGTGCTTTGAGCAAATTTTGTAAAGTGATCGCACCGTTCAAGTGGTAGAGCGTTGTTTGTATTAATCCCGCATCTACCAAGGAAGCGACTTGAGATAATATATGGCCTTGCGCGCTCATGTCGGGTGTTTCAAATATTGGGCGTGTAAACATGAACTCCCAGTGTACTGACAATGATTTGCGCTTAAAGGGCATGATATCGAAACTGCCCGGATCATCTATCAGCGCCAACGCCCCCTGTGGAGCAAGTACCTGCAATATTTCATCGCGGTGCTGTGCTGTTTGCGTGAGACTTGCGACGTAGCGCACATGCGGAATACCAAGGCGTTTGAGTTCTTGTGATAATGGGCGTGTGTGATCAATGATATGATGCGCGCCCATCTTTTCGCACCATGCAATTGTTTCCGGGCGAGAAGCTGTAGCGACAACACGCAAACCAGTCAGACGGCGGGCGAGCTGTATTAAAATTGATCCAACCCCGCCAGCGCCACCAATGATTAAAATGGTATCGTCTGTAAATTGGTTGTTGAGAGGCACGCGTAAACGATCAAATAAGAGCTCCCATGCTGTGATAGCAGTGAGGGGCAATGCGGCGGCTTCTGAAACATTTAATGTTTTAGGGGCGTGAGCGATAATGCGCTCATCTACAGCTTGATACTCAGCATTACTGCCAGGCCGGATTGCACTCCCGGCGTAAAAGACGCGATCACCTGAGCGAAATTTTGATACGTTTCCACCTGTAGCGACGACAGTTCCACAGGCATCGTAACCCAGAATGCGTACGGCGTCGCTAGTTGGAAGAGCGCTCTGACGGAGCTTAGTGTCTACTGGATTTATTGAAACTGCCGCAATCTCGACGATAACATCGTGAGGCTGTGGCTCGGGCGTCGGTGCCTGTATTTCAATTAAAGCATTATCATCCGTTAGTGACGAAGCTCGGCTGTGGCCAAAGGCTTTCATGTCGCATTCCTCTCTTGGGGGGGGTTAGTGCCCTTGGTCCATAAGCATCCCGGTGATGGCCTTTTTAAAGGGGATCAAACGATCAGCCAGCCCCAATCCCAAGCGGCGAACAGCCATGGCGGGCGTACTATCACGGGTGTAAAGAGTCGCTATGGCATTGGTCCCGGCATAAAGCGGGAGCGTAGCCCGACGATGCTGCCGCTCGTATCGCGCAAGGCTGCTTGGGGCGCCTGCATCCTTTGGGCCGTCTGCGATGGCACGAGCTAAAGTCTCTTGCCCTTTGAGGCCTAAATTAAAGCCGTGAGCCGTAATTGGATGCATACCAACTGCGGCATCTCCAATAAGTGCCAGACGGGGGGCTTTAAAACGATGCGCAAATACGGTTTTTAAAGGGTAGGAGCATCGCGGGCTAGCTAATGCTAGTTCCCCTAGGCGGCCGCCAGACCTTTGCGTAATTTCGGCATTAAAGGCTTGTTCATCAAGAGAACAAAGACGTTCAATTTCTGCTTCCTCCAGCGTCAGGACCAAGGAAGAAATTGATCCGTCTTCTCCATCCGATAAGATCGGTAGAAAGGCAATTGTCTGGCCTGCATCAAACCATTGAAGCGCTATGTTTTCGTGAGATTTTGGGTGCCGCACACGGCAGACCATTATCCGCCGTTTAAAATCGTCAATGATGGCCCCTATACCTGCCGTTTCGCGCATTTTTGAAAAACGACCGTCTGCTGCAACGAGCAGATCAGCTGACAGTGCTTCACCCCCTTTGAGTACGACACACGCGGCACTGACTGTGTGTTCTGCGCGCTCAATAGCCACGCCTGCACGGATTGCTATGCGGGGTGAATTGGATGCAATTGTATAGAGAGATTGTCTAATATGGTGGTTGGCCACCATGTAGCCTAACGCGTCCGGACCGTCTTTAGGAGCATCAAAGATAAGGGGGAGGGACGAGTGCCGTCCCGTTTCCACGCGAGCGGTATACATGGGACAGACCGCATCAGCTGGAATGTGCTCCCAAGCCCCGGCCTCTTTTAACCATTGGACGGCATGATGTGTGAGCGCTATTTCGCGGCCATCAAACGGTGGAGATATGAGCGTTTCAAGGGGAGAACGCTCCACGATGCAGACTTCTCTTCCATCTCGTGCAAGAGAAATAGCGCATGCGAGGCCAGTTGGCCCGCCACCAATGATGATTACGTCGTAACGCATAGAGTCAATCCTCATCTGCAGCGAACGAGGCATTCTTCCCGTTCCAGATTGCCATGTATGGCTTTATATCTGGGCGCGGCTTACTTAGTTCCGGATTAGACGGTGTTCCGACAAGCAGAAAGCCCTCAAGCCTGTGCGGTGTGGTAAGACCCAGACTTTCCAGAAGTTGTTGGTCTTTCTGAAAAGCACCTGTAACCCAGACGCCGCTGAAGCCTTCAAAATGCAAAGCATTTAATACATTCATGGCCCCCGCAGCCACCGCTGCTTCCTGTTCACTTACAGGAATCTTGCCTTCTGGTTGTACGTGGAATCCAAGCGCAATGATCGCAGGGATGGTGCGGAATTTCTCACGGCGTTTCTTAAGCTTAAAGTCCGGCGTATCCGGTGCTTGGCGGATAACCGCGTCACACACTTGATCTGCAAATGCTGTGCGGTATTCGCCAGCAATGACAGTGTAGCGCCAAGGGCGTAAACGTCCGTGGTCTGGGGCACGAAGCCCCGCTGACAAAATGCGTTCCAGCTCAATTCCGGAAGGAGCGGGCTCAACGAGTTGATCGGTTGAGGCGCGGGACAAGAGGGTATCAAGGACGGACTTGCTCATAATTGAAATATGGATCGCTCCAAGCATTCCGCCAAGAGGAAAGATTGCATGCATGAACTGCATAGAAATAATTCTAAGGGTGGTGTAGCAATGAAGTATGACTGACAAACGCCACGCACAGCTGGAGCGTACGACCAGCGAAACCGAGATTTCTGTAAAACTCACCATTGAAGGTGAAGGCCGCGCAGATATTGAAACAGGCATTGGCTTCTTTGACCATATGCTTACGGCGCTGGCTCGCCATAGCGGGATGGATTTAACCGTCCGCGCGAAAGGCGATTTGCATATTGATGACCATCATACGGTTGAAGACGTTGGCATCGTAATAGGCCAGGTGTTGCGTCAAGCCGTTGGTGATAAGCGTGGCATAGAACGTTTTGGTCATGCACTTGTCCCGCTGGACGAAGCACTGTGCGAAGCCGTCGTTGACATATCGGGGCGCCCTTACCTTGCGTGGAACGTGACGTTCACACGTGAAAAGATCGGCACGATGGACACCGAACTTTTTGAGGAATTCTTCAGAGCGTTCGCTATGTCAGCACATGTTGCACTCCACCTGACCACGAAGTCAGGAACGAACGCCCATCATATTGCTGAAAGTACGTTTAAGTCAGTTGCGCGGGCATTGAGGATGGCAGTTGCAAGAGACCCAAGAGCACTCAACAGCATTCCTTCAACAAAGGGGGTTTTGTGAGAACATACCGTGCTTTTTTTTCCCATGAGTCAGACCCTGTTTTAGTCAAATTGGGCTTCTCTAAACGGGTGCTTATTTTAGGGCCATTGGGTCTTTTAAGCCTTGGTGCGTGGATTTCTGGCCTTTTGCTTGCTGCCGTAGATATGGCTGCCCTAGTTTTTTGCCCTGCCGGGTACACCAGTATAGCCATAGGCTCTCTCAACATAGCATGCGCGGTCTTCACCCCAGAAATACGGTGCTGGGAACTCTCTTTGTCAGGTCATACCTCGCTGGAAGAGGACAATGTCATCGCAGCAAACCACGATCAGGCCTTACTTCGTGTGCTGGATAGACAAATCACGGTCAACACACCGCCGGAGTTACCATGCGTATTGTCGTAATTGATTATAATGGTGGTAACCTTGCATCTGCCGCCGAGGCTGCAAGAAAAGCCGCTGCGCGCTTTGACCTTCATGCAGAGGTTTCGATCTCTAGAGACACAACTGATATACTAAATGCTGACCGCCTGATTTTACCAGGCCAAGGCGCAATGGCGGATTGTGCCCGAGGACTTGGCACGGAGTTACGGTCGTTGTTGGAAACAGCGACTGAAAACGGTACGCCTTTTTTAGGCATTTGTGTCGGCATGCAGCTAATGTGTGATTACGGTGTGGAGTATGGCCGCACCGAAGGTCTGGGCTGGATATCAGGCTCCATCCAGAAAATCACCGAAGCACAAAAAGAAGGGCTGCGCTTACCGCATATGGGTTGGAATACCCTTGATTTTATTCCTGGGCAGCATTTGTTAACAAAAGGTCTGACACCCGGCGATCACGGTTATTTTGTACATTCTTACGCCCTGCATGATGGGTCTGAGAACGACTTGGTAGCAAGCAGCAACTACGGAGCGCGCATACCGGCCATCGTGGCGCGAGGTAATCGTTGCGGAACGCAATTCCACGTCGAAAAAAGTCAAGATGTTGGGCTTACAATCATGGGTAATTTCCTCAAATGGGAGATGTAAAAGTAAGCTGCGAACGCGTGACCTCTGCTCTTTCCGATGATGACTTGGAAATGCTGTGCGAAGCTGCATTAGCGGGTATCTTGGATGGTGGGGGGTTCGGTTGGATACGCCCTCCCAGCCGTGACGTTCTCAAGCGCTATTTTGAGGGCTTGCTTTTAGTCCCTGAACGTAACCTTTACGTTGTACGTGAAAACGGCATTATCTGCGGGGCGGGTCAACTAATCCGCCCTCCAGCAAGTTACGAAGCTCACGCTGCGACTGTTACTCTGACAGCTTTTTTTATTGCGCCCTATGCCCGTGGGCGGGGGCTTGGCTACCAATTACTCACCACTATGTTGAATGGTGCTAAGGCAATTGGTTGCAAAGTCGTTAACTGCGACGTACGCGAAACACATACTCAAGCTATACGGCTCTTCCGTTCCTTCGGTTTTGAAGAATGGGGGACACATCCTTATTATGCACGGATCGGAGGCCAAACTGTGCGCGGCATTTTTCTTTCCAAACTTCTTGCTGATGACCACGAAGCCAGTGAGTGGCGCTTCACTCCCGACACAGGCGCAACAAATCATCCAGCGCGCAGAGCTCTAACGCTTTATCCCGCTATTGACCTTAAGGACGGAGCCTGTGTGCGTTTGCGCAGGGGCGAAATGGATGACGCAACGCACTATTCAGACGACCCTGCGGCTCAGGCAAAAACATTCGCGGACGCAGGATGCCAGTATCTTCACGTGGTAGACTTGAATGGTGCGTTTGCCGGGCGGTCCGTAAACTACTCAGCGATTGAAGCCATCGTTCGGGCCACCGACCTTCCTGTGCAGCTAGGCGGCGGCATCCGAGACATGGAAGCCATTGAACGCTGGCTCTCCACTGGCGTGGAGCGTGTCATTTTAGGTTCAGTCGCTGTAAAAGACCCCGATCTGGTCAAACAGGCCGCGCGCGCATTTCCTGGCAGAATTGTCGCGGGCATCGACGCGCGACAGGGGAAAGTCGCAACTGAAGGCTGGGCAGAGGTATCAGAACTTGAAGCCAACGATCTTGCTTTGCGTATGGAAGATGCTGGCGTTTCAGCCGTAATATTCACAGAAATCAGCCGCGACGGAATGCTAGCAGGACTAGATCTTGAGCAGACCGCAGCAATGGCAAAGTCATTAAGCATTCCGGTTATAGCCAGTGGTGGCGTGGGCACGTTAGAGCATTTGCAAGCTCTTAGAGATGTTGCGCAAGAAGTCCCCGGGATTGCAGGAGCGATTGTAGGACGGGCTTTATACGATGGGCGCGTACAGCTGCGTGATGCCTTGGACGTCTTTAAAGCATGCTAAAGTTAAGAGTAATTCCTTGTTTGGACGTCAAGGACGGGCGCGTCGTAAAGGGAGTGAATTTTGTATCACTCCGCGATGCAGGTGACCCTGTTGAACAAGCCAAGCTTTACGACGCCGCAGGCGCAGATGAATTAACGTTTTTGGACATAACGGCCAGCGTTGAAAACCGCGATACGATACTCGATGTTGTGCGCAGAACGGCTGAAGCAATTTGCTTACCACTGACAGTAGGCGGAGGCGTCCGCAGTTGCGAGGATATGCGGCGCCTTTTACTCTCAGGTGCCGATAAGTGCGCCGTAAACTCCGCTGCAATCACGAACCCCAAACTTATTTCAGAGGCTGCCGAGCGTTTTGGCTCCCAATGCGTTGTCGTGGCTATTGATGCCCGTTCGAACGGGCGAGGTGGATGGGAAGTCTACGCCAAAGGTGGGCGTGAGCCCACTGGGCTCGATGCTGTAGAATGGGCCAAGAAAATGGCTGAAGCAGGAGCCGGAGAAATATTATTAACCAGTATGGACCGTGACGGCACAAAATCCGGTTTTGATCTAGACTTACTTCGGGCAGTATGTAGCGCCGTAAACGTCCCGGTTGTTGCATCTGGTGGAGTAGGGACGGTCGAACATTTTGTTGAAGGTGCACGAGCAGGTGCTAGCGCATTGCTTGCCGCAAGTGTCTTTCATTTTGGTCAACTTAGTATTGACGACGTAAAGCTGACAATGAAAAAAGCTGGTCTTCCAGTTCGCATAGGGAAATAGCATCGTGGCCAAAGCCCCCAAAAAAAACGAGACGGTGCCTGCGGACCACATCTTACACCGCTTATACGAGACGGTTTTGTCCCGCCGTGGTACCGACCCAAGCCTCAGTCACTCAGCGAGACTGATGGCGAGGGGCAGAAATAAAGTTGCGCAAAAATTTGGCGAAGAAGCCGTCGAATGTCTGATCGAGGCCGTTAATGGCAATCGAAAAGAATTGGTAAGCGAAAGCGCTGATGTGCTGTACCACTTGATTGTTATGTTGGTCGATTGTGGGGTAACGCTTGATGAGGTCTGGAGTGAATTGCTCCGTCGGGAAGGAACGAGCGGAATAGTTGAAAAAGCCTCACGCAGCCCAAAGAAATTGGACTCAAAATAAATATGCATTACGATAGTGAAAATATCTTTGCCCGTATCCTCCGCGGGGAAATTCCCTGCAATAAAGTTTACGAAGACGAATATGCGTTGGCCTTTTATGATATAGCCCCGCATGCACCTACGCATATTTTGGTTATCCCAAAAGGGCCCTATGTCTCTCTTTTCGATTTTGGCAAGTACGCCTCGTCAGAAGAGCTCAATGGTTTTTGGCGTGCTGTTTCAGTTATTTCTGAAGAGCGTAATTTGGTGCAAGACGGCTTTAGAGCTATCAGCAACTCCGGTGCCGACGCAGGGCAGGAAGTTCCTCACTTCCACGTTCACCTTCTAGCCGGCACCCCCCTAGGACCGATTTTATCAAAAAAGATGTAAAAGGGCTTGCACTAGGCGAGGTGAGGGCGTATTAACCCCTTCGCCCTAGTCCCGTTCGTCTAGAGGCCTAGGACACCGCCCTCTCACGGCGGCAACACGGGTTCGAATCCCGTACGGGACACCATTGATTCTGCTGGGTTTTCTAATTTATCCATAGGTCATGTAGTGGTCCAATAGGACCAAAATAGGGTCCTCTTATCTAGGTTAAAGCCACTTCTCCACACCACCATAATGCGAAAATGTTTCCCTATGGTGAGGGCCGAAGCTGAACAGTGTAATCAAAAATTGATAAAACTATTAGACTATCGCTCTGCACACACTCGGACTTGATTGCCCAGCCTGATATAGTCGCCGATGAACCGTATTGTCTGCGGTGCTGGATGGGCGTGGAGTTCTGCTGCCAGGGCTTGCTGATCCGCCTTGCTATAAGTTGGACTTATGACGGTTTTGTGCCGGTGAATTGAGTATCTTACTCTTTCATTTGGAGACAAGTCATTATGGCAGTGAAGCAGACAGAAGAATTCCGTCGTGAGCCGGTAAGGATTGCCCTGACTAGCGGTTTACCACGAGGGCGTGTTGCCTCGGATCTAGACGTTGGCCAATCGACGCTGTCACATTGGATTTCTCAGTATCGTCCGACCGATGACATATCCCTTGATGCGCAGACAGACCTTGCCTTTGAGAATGAGCGTTTGCGCCGTGAAAACCGTTTTTTACGGGAGGAGAGGGAAATCTTAAAAAAAGCCACACAGTTCTTTGCGAGCCGAGAGACGCGAGGTTTTCTTTCATTCGTAAGCATCGTGAGAGATGGTCCATCGACCGTCTCTGCAGGGTTTTAGATGTTTCCCCACGGGGATATCGCGCTTGGGTTTCTAGGCCTGTTTCTCAACGCCAACGCACGGATTTAAAGGTGTTAACGCATATCCGGGAATATTATACTTTGAGCCATCAAACTTATGGCCGCCCTCGGATGACCGCGGACCTCAAGGTTGCAGGCCTTGAGGTCGGTGAGCGCCGCGCCGGTTGGTTAATGAAAGCGAACGGGATCCGGCTTATACGCACGCGTCGCCACAAAGTAACGACGGATAGCCGCCATACGCTTAGTTTTGCTGATAAGCTTCAGGATTGTAACTTTCAGGCGGCAGCTCCCAACCAAAATTGGGCCGGCGATATCAGCGCCATTTGGACAAACGAAGGCTGGCTCTACCTCACCGTTGCTATCGACCTGTTCAGTAGGCGCGTCATCGGTGAACTGCCCCGGGCTTTCTGGAGACAGAAAGTTCGCAGAGGTAGAGTTGATTTATGAGTACGAGAACGAAGCGTTTTCCGTCTGAATTTCGTGAGCGTGCAGCGCGCATGGTTTTGGAAGAGAAAAAGAACTACGCCTCGCGGTATGCTGCGGTGTTTGATCGCCCCGAAGCTGGATATTCACCCAGATACGCTAACGAAATGGACGCGTGTTTACGAACAAGCGCAGGGCCCAGAAGGCGTAACTGTTTCCGAGCGGGAGCGGATCCGCCAGTTGGAGCGTGAGAACCGAGAGTTACGCCAGGCAAATGAGATTTTACGCAAGGCGTCAGCGTATTTTGCCTAGGCGGAACTCGGCCGTCACTTCAAACCATGACGCGCTTCATTGATGAGCAGCGTCAAACCTATGGTGTCGGGTCAATTTGCAAGGTCTTGCCGATTGCACCATCGGTTTATTACGCTCACCGTCGCCGCCAGAACGCGCCCTCTGCACGGGCTCAAAGGGATTAAACACTGTGCACGCATATTCGACAAATTTGGACCGAGAATTTCTGTGTGTATGGGGCTCGTAAAGTCTGGCATCAGCTCAAACGTGAGAAGGTCACGGTGGCACGTTGTACGGTCGAACGTTTGATGAAGCGCCTGGGCCTCAAAGGGGCTGTGCGCGGAAAACAGCTCAAAACCACGCGGTCTAACCCCGCACGGCCCTGCCCAGAGGATCTGGTACACCGCCAGTTTCGGGCTCCTGCCCCAAACCAATTATGGGTGCCTGACTTTACCTATGTCTCCACACGGCAAGGCTTTGTTTATGTCGCCTTTATCATTGATGTCTTTGCCCGTCGTGTGATCGTTGGCTGGCGCGTCTCGTCCAGTGCTGAAACTGCGTTTGTTCTTGATGCTTTGGAACAAGCATTAGCCACGCGAAATCCCGCGGGTTCAGTCACCCATCATTCCGATCGCGGCAGTCAATATGTCAGTCTACGTTACACACAACGCCTTGCTGAAGCAGGGCTTGTCACATTCGTAGGCAGTGTCGGAGATTCCTGTGACAACGCTCTCGCAGAGACAATCAACGGCCTCTACAAAACCGAGTTGATCTATCGGCAAGGGCCATGGAAAGGAAAACGTGACGTTGAACTTGCAACCCTCAAATGTGTCGACTGGTTCAATAATCGCCGTATTCTCTCATCCATCGGCAATATCACACCCGCAGAGGCCGAAGCACGCTTCTACAAACAGAATTTAACGCATGCTTTAGCCGCTTAAACCCGATAAAAACGTCTCCAGAAAACCCGGGGCAGTTCACATCTAACCGCCCCTCAGCAGGGGCTGTTGTTTTTCCCGTGATAATGTTTCCTTCGACCACATAATACCACATATTAGTTACTCGCTGAGTTGTTGGCTTGGTTGTTGTTCGGACCCTGGTTGTTGTTAAAGATTGAAGCCGTGGCATTGTTGAGCAACACATTCCCAACAACTTGTGTGTAACCTGTGCTGCTCCCACCCACGTAATAAACGCCATACAGTTGCGGATTAACTTTGTTTTGCGGGTTCCCAAGCGTGCCGATAATATTCCCTGTGATCGCCACCCCCGTTGTTCCATCAGCAATGTAAATACCCGCACATTGCGTGTCCCCCGCATTAACGGCGGCCCCGCAATTTAAACCAATGCTCATGCTTGAAATCGTTACATTGGTGGGCTTGCTTAGATAGAAACCGCCGCCGCCATTATAAGCAGCTCGGCCGTTAGTGAAGTGCACATCAGTCGAGTTTGGACCAATCTCGACCGCATACCCACCTTGAGAACCAATCCAGCAGGAGTCACAGTAAAAACCGTCCTCAGACTGCAAATCGATCCCAACATATTGTGGATGATCAATCTCAAGATCCGAAGCCCACATCCATTGAGGGTGGCTGCTGCTCGTATTGGCCGTATCTGTTACCCGCACGCCATGCACACCCCCCAAGAGAGCTGCATTGCGAATAATCATAGAGTAAGCGTAGCTGTTCTGCACAATCCACGACATGGGCCCCGAGGTAAACGCCCATGTCACACTGCCATCAAGAACGGTTGCATTCCATGTACTTGCGCCGCTACCCGGGATGCCCGTTGGCGGTGTGCCGCCCGATGTTCCGCCAGATATACACGTCCAAATTGTACCATCTGGTGATTGCACGGTTTGACTAGGCGTATAGGCCGTTGAAGCTTTCCAGCCTGGTCCTGCCGCATTGATATTACCGTATGAATATGACGGCACGTTCCCTGCAACAAAATTGCTCACCATCATGCGGTAAGAGTGGTTGTGAGCAGACCCTTCGAATTCAATGCCATAGTACCCAGCCATACTGGATAAAGTGACGTGATCTGTGACTTGATCCTCACCATTAGATTGGTAAACATGAATGCCATTATAACCAAATCGTAGATCAACACGCCGTACAAATGCACTATTCGTATTATATCCAAGAGTGACCATAAACGGTGAGTAAACGTTACTGCTTTGAAATACAGAAGCGTAAGAAGTATTACCACTAATGGTTAGATCTTCGACGCCGCATTTTGTACAATTGGAGAATATCAGAAAATCTTTGGCATTTTGGTTCAGCATTAAGATCGTATTGCGACCGTCACCCTTCAATACGGTCCCATCCGTATTTACTGTGAGTTGTCCGGTAAACGCGTACGTGCCGTTCGGAATACGAATAATACCGCCACCTGCTTGCTGCACAGTATTGATCGCGGCTTGGAACACACTCGTCCAGTCCGTCGTAGCGCTCGTTCCTGTCAAGATTTGGACGGTGTTAATGACGCCTCCAAGCAACGTAGAAACGAGTATGCCAGCCAGTGTGTTCGTGCCATCTAATTTTGCACCAGAGATCGTGCCGCCTGAAATGGTAGCAGAAGACACAGAGCCGCCTGCAACATTGGGGGCGTTGATCGTCGGTGTATTAAGTGCACCATTATTCACATCGGCTTTTTTAGAGAAAGCAATGCTCAAGCCTTGTGGCCCTGCAAGCGTTACAGGCCGCGACATGCTCGGAACCGCTTGCGCAAGTACCTGACCAGCCCAAAATAGAGATCCTATAAAAAAGACAAGCCGTTTCATAACTTCTGAATCTCCAAACCGGGCCAGTAAAACGCATTATTAAAGGGTGTGAGAATACTAGGCATACTTAACGTTGGTGTCTGACTGTTGGCTGCGCGAATGGTACTAAGCGATGCTTTTGCCAAGGCGGTAACAGTAGCTGAAGCTTCTTGCCCATACGAAGGCGCCAGCCGTGCCGCGAGTGACCACATGATTGCATCCCAATATTCCGGGGGTAAGTTCAGGGCATCATTTTGCTGTAAGTCTGCTTGCAATGGTTGTTTGAACACGACATGCAGTTCCCACAAACCTGCATGAGGAATGGGCCAAGGGTAAAGCTGGGCTTGCGGGAAGGTTGGATTGTAAAAAGCATAAAGCTAGAGTTTGCCGCTAGGCCTACAGCTTAGTACGGAAAATTCCCACCATCAAAAGGGCTGCGATTGCCAGGTTTCGTTGAAACTGTTTGAGCTGAGACCATAGTGATGAAGCAAGCCGCCGCAGTGTCAAAGTAGAGGGTAGAGAAAGAAACACGCTGTTTCCATTCTTTACTGGAAAATTAGAGCAACACGCTCCAAGGGTAGGGGACCGTACCCTGGAAGATGTTCATGATCCATCGAATAAAACCTCTAATCGTTCTGGCTATTAGTGTCGTGCCCATGCCAATTTTCGCTCAGAGCACAACCGTTTATGACGGCCAAACTTATACAGCCCTTGGCACTGCAACTTCATCATATAACGACACAACGAAAAGCGGACACAATGAAAGCGAAAAGTCGCACCATAGGTGCGGACCACCTCCGGGCATGCCCAATGGCAGACCACCACAGGGGATGAGTAATTTTGGCGATCAGCCACCGCCGCCCCCAATGGACAGTAGCGGCAAGCCTTTGCCTCCACCCGACGGGTGCCGCCCGCCGCCTTCTAAAAATTCGTCCAGCAAATTTGAAGCTTCTGCGCCTGACTCTAACTAAATATCATGAGGCAGTAACATCCGCAGTCGAGCCGCTTCAAGCATTAACGGGGCTTTCTAAAAAGGAACACCACCGCACCGCATCAGTGATGCTTTTACGGCTCGATCAAGACTGCACAATTTAGGAAAGCGAGACTGAAGAGCTTTCATGCTTCATATAATTCTAACGGCAAGTCATCAGGGTCTGCAAAGAACGTAAACTTTTTTCCTGTATAAGGGTCGACCCGTATAGGCTCACAAATAACCCCCTTACTTGTTAAGTAACCCACAAAGAGGGCCACATCTTTAACTGCAAAAGCAAGATGCCGCAGCCCTCTAGCTTCTGGCCTTGATACTCGTATGGGGGCATCAGAAAAGGAGAAAAGTTCTATCTGCGCTGCTCCGACTCGCAAATCACACTTCCAAGAATTTCGCTCGGGCCGAAAATTCTCAGAAATGATGGGAAAACCCAAAATTGCTGTATAAAAAAATTTGGACCGTTCATAATCTGACGCAATGATTGCGACATGATGAAAAGCTTCAATTTTTGTAAAATCGTTAGTCATTAAAAATCCAAATCCGGTCAATAGATATTTCTGTGTGTAAATAATAAGTAATTACTTACACACGATTAAACCTAAATGTTATTTTTTAAGCCAAGCACGTATTTGCGTTTGCGTAAGTTTCATAGCTTCAATACGTGCTTGAACGGAGTTTATAGCCTTCTCAGTTGCAAGCTTGGCACCGCTCGACGTCTGGACCGATGGATCGTTTTGCAGTGCTTCAAGAGTAGAGGGAGTCGTAGAATGTGCAGCAATAGAAGGTAGAAAGCCATCTTGTGCCCACGGGGCCAAATGCCCACGAATGGCACTCTCGTATTCTTTTACCAACTTCCAAACTAAGTCTGGGTTTTCACTAGCGCCTGCGACGATAGAAAGTGCGATTGCTACACGACCATTGGGAATAGCGCCGCTGTAAGCGAGTTGTACGTTTTTGCGGATGAGTTCTGGTGAGTGGGCAGAAGCAATTGCTGAAAAAAGTCTTAGCTTGAGCTCAGTGGACTCTGTGGAGCGGACTTTATTGGCCATGAAAGACCAGTCTGCTTCATTCGCTTGTTTCATTGCCAGCGCAGTCACCACCCCCACTAGGTTTGGAGCCAAAGCTGAAGGATCTACTTTCCATTTATTAAAGCGCTCGCGAGCTTCAGCGGAAATTTTTTCATCACCAAATTCGCCTAGCGCACCAATAACACTGGGGCGTAGCATTGTATCCAGCACGCTCTCGTTAGGTTTCGCATCCCAACCTAAGCGCTGCATAGAGGGCTGTAGCGCAGTAATAGCAAAGTCCCTGAACGCTTTTTGCTCAGGACTTCCATGCTCGTTGGTATCTATTGCTGAAAGGACATTAATAATCTCTTCTAGTACTGCAATATCATGCTCATTCCCTTGTGTGAGTTTTTGAGCAAGATCTAGATATGCTGCCAGAGGAGCCTTTCCTGCCCTAAAAAGAGCATATTGATCTCCAAGGATATTCGCACGATCGACAGCAGAGAAATTGGCAATTTCTGTGTTAATTCCTGACCAAGAACTATCATCATATTGCACGCGGTAATAACCGCTTTCGCCCAAATTAAGCTTAAAGGGCGAGTGACAGTGCGGGAGGTCAAATTGGACCGGCTCACTACCAAGAACAAATGTTTTATTTTCTAGGTTGGGTCCACCTGCGACCACAGGAATTGACCATGTCAACGGCGCTGCTTTGGGGTCGTGTATAGCAAAACGGCTTTGCGTGAGGGTGTAGTGCTGGACACCGTTCGCACACGTAGATGCTACCTTAATTAATGGAATACCGGGTTGCTCCGTAAAGCTACGGGCTACACCCGCCACATCCTGCCCAGACGCTTTAGACAATGCGTTCCATAAATCTTGGCTTGTGGCGTTGTTATAAGCATGAGCTTTCATATACATACGCATGCCGTCACGGAAGTGATCTTCTCCCAACCAGCCCTCCAGCATGCGTATAACCAACTCTCCTTTACCGTAACTAATACTGTCAAAGGCGGAGTTTGCTTCACTTACGTTATGGATGGTTTGTTGAATAGGATGCGTTGTTGAAAGTGCATCAACACTCATTGTTGCTTCGCGGGTCTCGTGCTGCCGGGGCCAGATATCCCAATCGGGATTCATTTTATCCGTAGCTTTGATTTCCATCCAAGATGCAAATCCTTCGTTCAACCAAATATTATTCCACCACCCCATGGTTACCAAATCACCAGACCACTGATGCGCCATTTCATGGGCAACAACTTCGTAAATCAACTCTTTTGTGCGTGGAGTACTGTTCTTAGGATCAAATAATAATACGTTATCAATATACGTCAAAGCCCCCCAGTTCTCCATAGCTCCTGCTTGATAATTTCCAGGAATGGCGAGCATGTCCATTTTAGGTAGGGGGTATTTCACACCAAAATAATTATTATAATAGGGTAGGATATTCTCAGCAGCATTCAATGCAAAACGGCCCTGCTCCTGGAGACCATTTGGCGCATACACGCCTATAGGGGTTTGGTCTGCGCTTCCATGGAGCGACCCCATGTCTCCAGCAACCAAAGCTAATAGGTAGGTAGACATTCTTGGGGTAACTGCAAAAGAGACCCGTTTTTCAGTTCCGCTAACGGACTGAGTGTTTTTTATGGGCATGTTGCTTACGGCAACATCATTTGCAGGCAAAGTCACGTTGAGTTGGTAAGTGGCTTTGAAAACTGGCTCGTCCCAACCCGGGAACATACGACGAGCATCAGCTACTTCAAACTGGCTAACCAGCATGCGGCGCTTCTCACCGGAGGGTGTATGGTAGTCGTTAATGTATAATCCGTTTGGTGTTTCTAAAATCGGTCCCGAATACTGAATATCCACCACATGCTTGCCAGGAGGCAGTGGTTTCTTTAATCGCAAGGTGACTGTCTCAGCCTTGTTATCATGAAATATTTCCGCACCACGTGAGCCGTCAAAAACAGCGCGTGATAACACTAACCCTGCTTGGTTCAGAACAATTTCTGCAGTCGGCGTTAAGACTTCAAAAGAAATCTGCTCTTTGCCCTTTAGGGTCAATTTTTCCAGATCTGTTTTCAGGTCGATAACATAAGACGAGGGGACGGCCGTTTTAGGAAGTTCACCGGGTGTCTGGCCAAGAGAAAAAGTACTTTCAGCCAGAGCGGTGTGAGAAAACGGAAGACCTGCGAGCAGGGTCGTTAAAACCAGAAAACGGCGCATAACAGAACATTGTCCTACGGCTAAAATGAGAACGAAACCAAAGTTTCAATTCATTACATGGGCAATCGTGGCACAACGTTCTGCGTGATAAAAGCCTTACTTTCACAAAAAAAAGAACTGGCGAATTGAACATTAATCGTGTTTTTTTAATCGAACTAAATACGCCAGAATAATAATAGCAAGTACTAAAAGGCCGCTAAGAAAAGGTTTGATGTACGGTGAAACACGGCCGATGAGTGGCTTGCTACCACCATTACGAATTTCCTTAACCTGTTCTTCGGTTATTTTTGCCTCAGCATTCCCAAATTTGACCAAAACAAAATTTGCTACAGCCGCAATATCCGCATCGGATAATTCCTCAGCATAAGATTGTTTCCCAAAACCCGGCATAAAATAATGCTTTTGCCCTATGGTGCGATCCACGCCGTAAATAATAGCTGAAACCAAGTTGCTAGGATCAATCGAGCCAGTTGCTGTATTATGAAACAGTTGGGGATAATATCCGTCTTTGCTACCTATTCCGGCTGGCTGGTGACAGGAAGCGCACGCGCCATCATAGACCAAAGCTCCTTTCTCCAAATTTACATTTTCTGCACCTCGCAAAGTGCTTTCAACACTGTATGCCTGCCCATAAGCCTCCCGCGCATGAGTCTGGCTTTTGTTCACACTGCCTGAGTTTTCAATAGCGGGTATTTTTTGAATATATGCGACTAAAGCCCCTATGTCTTCGTCGGTCAGGTACTGAAAACTATGTTCGACAGCTTCAGCCATAGGACCCGCGGCTTGCGCTTTTCCCGGCACATCACCCGTCTTTAAATACTGCGCCACATCGTCTGAGCTCCATCCTCCTATACCAGCTCTTTTAGAGGACGTAATATTTGGAGCATACCAAGATGCAAGGGGTGAACCACCCATCGATAAATTTTCATTTTCTGCCATGAGCGCATTGCGTGGCGTATGGCAGGTGTCGCAATGCCCAAGAGCTAATGCAAGATATGCACCGCGATTATCTTTATCAGATAACGCAGGGTCAGGCTTAAAAGGTTTTGCATTTAAAAAGAGGAGGTTCCAACCTGCCATCGAAAGGCGAATATTAAAAGGGAAGGGTAATGCTGTAACCGGCGATGGCGCATCAACAGCCGGAACATCCTTCATAAAGTATGAGTATAAATCCGCAATGTCTTGGTCTGTGAGACGCGCATAAGACGTATAAGGCATGGCTGGATAGAGATGAGCACCATCCGCTCTAAGACCTCGCCTCAAGACATCCTTGAATTGATTTAAGCTATAATTTCCAATACCGAATTTTTTAGATGGTGTAATGTTGGTCGAGTAAATACTGCCGATAGGAGACGCAATACCGTACCCACCTGCATAGGATTTTCCCCCATTAGGTGCCGTATGGCACGCAGCACAGTCTGCTGCTACCGCAAGATATTTTCCCCGTTGGACCGACGATTTTTCATCTGCAAGAGCATGTGATGGCGCCATTACAAAAACTGTCGCCAGCAAAGAAGCTGAAAAAATATACCTGAACATTCTTCAGATCTCGCCGTTCTGAAATGCTTTTTGAATTGAATCTGCCGCCCGAAGTCCGAGGGCAACCATACTCAAAGTTGTGTTAACTACACTCGCAGAGCACATAGCCGCACCACCGGGGAGCCATAAATTAAAGTGGTCATGCGTTCTACACCAACCATCAACGACAGAATCTTTATTATTCTCGCCCATGATGCAGCCACCCATAATATGGTTATTGGCATTAAAATCAGTGGTAACTTTTACCTCGGTTCCACCTAATAGCGCAGCAATTTGCGCTACTTGGTCTTTTACGGCCTGCACGCCCTCTCGTACATAATCACCAACATCGTAGTGAATATCAGGGCATGCCAACCCCAGAGGGTCTTTTCGGGTCGCACTTAAAGTCAGGCGATTATTGGGGTCAGGAAGCGGCTCAAGGCTGATAGATAGATCAACCCCACGCGCTGCACGCCGCCTGATTTCATCATCCAGTTCCTGCCCGACCAAGCCTAGCGCAAGGGCCTGTTCTGTAGCGGGGCCTACGCGGCTAATATTATTTAAAATCATCTTATTTGCTGAGTATTTTGAGCGGAAATCGCCGCTTCGTGCTCCCACAATACAACTGGATTGTGCTGGGCCGCGACCGAACCAAAGTGGCTCATTCGCTAAAAAGGTCGCGTGAACACCCGAATGATCCATCATGTTACGACCAACTTGGTCAGATGAATTAGCAAGACCGTTTGGATTACGTTCATTCGCAGCCAAAAGCATCAAACGCGGCGTCTCTATGCCGTTACAAGCCGCCACAAAAGCCCGCGCTTCTATTTTGTGAGACTTGCGTTCAGCATCGTACCAATAGGCTGCCGTAATACGATTACGTTCATCCGTATCAAATTTATAAACAACAGCTTGATCAAGCGTAACAGCACCCGCGACTTCCGCTTTTTCAACATGCTGTATTCCACTGTACATTGCGCCTATAGGGCAAATAGGCTGACAATTGTTATTGCCACAACAAGCTGGCCGCTCCTCATACGGGGCAATGCTGCGACCTTGCGGAATAGGTACCAGGTTGAAACCATGCGGGTTCACAATTTCAGCCACGCGTTTATCCGCATAGCCAAAAGGTATCATATCGCGCGGATAAGGCCGGGAACGCTCCGATGGAGATTGCAAAGCCACGTCGTGAGGGCCCGAGACCCCCATTTCTTCTTCAGCCCTGCAATAATAAGGTTCTATATCTTCGTATGAAATTGGCCAATCACGACCAACCCCATAAGTCGAGTGCATGCGAAAATCGACGGGGAGGTGGCGCCAACACGAGGCAGCCCAATGCCAAGTCGTACCCCCAACAGTGCGTAAATAGCCTTGCTGGTAAGCCGAACCATTAGGCCCATTTAAACCAACGTAGTTATTGGGGGGGAAATATAACGGTGCCGGCGCCAAATCAGATTGAGGATATAATCCCTGAAAATCATTATGAACGCGATTATAAAATGGCATATTACGCCAACGCTCAACGAATTCTGAGCGCTTAAAACGCCGTCCTGCCTCCAAAATAACGACTGAATGCCCTGCGGATGCTAATTGATGGGCAATCATTGCCCCAACGGCGCCTGAGCCTATAACCACAACATCAGCAGTTACATTGCCATTTTGCTTGAAAACTGGGGAGTGGACCATTTTCAATGCCCCTTGCTCTTAGTGTGATCTGGGAGGTGAGGGTGCAAAGGCGCAGCGGGAGCCGGCTTAGTCTCAACGGCGACGGGAGGGGGGGCAGGAGGGGTTATTGGTTTTGGTGCGAATAATGCAATCCCCAATTCCGGCGGATCTTGTGTCCACCAACCCGGCTCAGCAAAACAATAAGTTGGGACTGGCAGGGCGTCTTTTGTGGCGCGATACATTAGCGCATCGAAATACGAGACCATAGGCGCATTCATGTGACCGCTTGCCGTACCTGTGTACCAAGCAGCAACCAGATCGTGCACATATTCTTGATGCTGATTGTCTTCAGAACGCTTTAAAACATCGTCAGGGCTCCCTCCGGGCGAAGTATAGCCCTCGAGCAAATGCACAACGTTCTCGTATTTTGGAAAGACTACCAGCAAAGCCCCAAGCATCCTATTGCTTGTAACAGGGTCCAAATTTTCCTTTCCGAGCACCACTTTAGAAATGGCATAAAATTTCTCTTTTAATGGCTCTGCAGCCGCAACAGTACTTGTCCGCCCAGCTATGCTGGCCGCCATAACGGTAGACAAAACCTGCATTAAGCGCCGTCTTGATAGACCGCCAGTACTGGAAAAAATACGAGAACTATCAGGTAACATGTTAGGCACGTCGACCGAATCAGAACACATGAAAAAGAAATACCCTAACCAACAGGTTCGTTTAGCGCATAAGATAGGAAGATTTTTTTAATGCCAATAAAAACAAATATATATTCTATCTAGTCAATATTACGTGATCACTTCAAATGATTATGAGAATCATTTTTAATAAAGAAAGGTATATTATTTCATATGAGGCCTAGGGCCTATTAATTAGATATATAAATTCTGATTCAGGCTCTGTGAGAAGACTGAAGATGAGCTATCTGTTTTGGCTGACGGAAGAGCACACGGAGCATCTGCATGCCGTTCTTTCTCACAAGAACTACTTCAATCCATGATTGAAATAATAAAAAAACTTTTCAGGAGTTTTCTAATAAACTGGCGGAGAGAGTGGGATTCGAATCGGTTCCGATTCGTTTTTTCTCCAAGTCACAAACTTGAAAAACGGCTGAAAACTGGGGTTTTCATAAAACCCTTCAAGTGGGTATGGAGCGGAATTGTGGAGAAAGGTTATGGGGAAATCAAGAGGTCTTTTTTTGATGGTACGGATTTTATCAAATTTCTAGAAATGATGACCTCAAGGCGCCACAACCTCAGGACGCTGTAATCCTTTGAATGGTCCTCAGTCCGACCCCATACTCCTTGGCCAAAGCAGTCCCGGTCTCTTCTCCGTAGCGTCTGCGGATAGCTTCTTGAGCTTGTCTGCTGAGCTTGATGCCACTCTCCATGGCTCTCTTCCTGCCAGATTGGGTGCGGTCAATAATGAGCGCGCGTTCGAACTCGGCAAAGGAGGCGAGAAGGTTCATCGTCAGGCTTCCCATCATGTCATCCCTGATGGTGCCAACCCCTTGGACGGTTATGGCGATGCCCTGCTGTCTGATATTCTGGAGGACCGTCAGGATGTCGAGGGTGGACCTTCCGAGCCTGTCGAGCTTCATGACGACCAGCTCGTCATTTGCCTGGAGCTTCTTCAGCAATTTCGCGAATTGTGGTCTGTCATCAGATTTCACGGCGCCGGAAATCTTCTCCTTGAAGATGTTGATCCTTGGGACTCCCAAGGCCATCAAGGCGTCTTCCTGTTCCTGTAAATCCTGTCCTAAAGTCGATACTCTGCAATAGCCATATTTCATACAATTCCCCTTATATTTTTGGCGGGGATTTATGGCGGTTCGTTTTCGGCTGTTTTCTGCGGTTTTATAATACCGCCATATTTCCCAATCTGTGGCGGTATTATAGCATCTTACTTATCTTTATCGAATTCGTCAGAATCTGGAAGTATGGTTTGGTAAACTCTTTCTGATAAAAAATATAAGCCTATACTTGTGCAACATATTACATTGCTTCCTAAAAAAGATATGATGAACAGAAATAAAACCTTCAAAAACTCATGTGCGTATGAAATATATGAATTATGATTTCCATAAGCAGGCAGTGATAAATTTGGTGACAGTAAAGACCCGGATATACAAATAAAAAATCCCATAAAAGATATTATCGTCAGATACCCGAATAAATAACTCAAAAACATTCTTAGTGTAATATTTATATTTTCTGTATCACCGTAAACGGTTATTTTTGCGATAACTCCAGGCATCTTCTTATCAAGGTCTCCTCCGTTGAACGCTACTACAGCTGCCAACGCAGCTATGAAGAAACCAGGTAAAGCGACGAAAAAAGTCGCCATATAATCAGAGACGGACTTGTCTCCAATTAGCGCGAACCCTTTCGGCAAGACAAGCTCCAAGAAGCATATGAATGTCGATATGAATATTGGTACTAGCCATCTATAAAAATTCAAAGTCGGCCCTTGGATCGTTACAAAAGCAAGCGATCTTAATGCCTGATATAAAGTATTTCTGAGAGATGACCTCCTATGTGACATCGCCACGTTCCTTAACTAACTCTATTTTCATTGGATTAACTAACTGAGGAGATATTTCTTCTACCGCACTCGTATTGAGTGCCTTCTCAAAATCAATGAGCCGTTTGGTTTTGATATAGGCGTCTCCAATGAGATTACCAGCACTGGTGTCGATATCTACGTGGACGGCTTTGCCGTTTTTCTCAGGCTGTAGAAATATTCGGGCGATAGGAAATTCGCTTTTTTTGGCAGAGACGCCCGTGAGGATAGCGTCCCATCGCTCGCCTTTGGGAATGTCCCGGGAGATGGAGACCTTCGCAGAAAGCTCATTCATTCTGATAAATGGATTGCCCCCTAGGCTCACATCTGACTTTGGGGCAACCAAGGTTAAGCCTGTGATCCGACCCTCTTCGATATCTTTGTGAAAATTTTCTGAGGGGTGACCTGCAAGGATAATATGAGGAATGTAATTCTTAGTCTTTCTGTCTCCTGTAGGGGAGACGTACTGGAACGGTTTATCTTTTCGTGATTTGCATATCCTATTTATTATATCGTTTAACATGGATTGTATTCTGTACGCAGATACAGATGGTACTGCCTCGATGAGGGTGAGGTATGTGTTGGGATATTTACTATTTGAATCTAGAGAAAACATCACATGTGCAGAGAAGCCGTTACCCTCGGGCTCATTTTTAACCAGATGGCGGACAGTGCGTTTATCGTGGTCTGTATAACTTGCATTAGGGGCATTTTTATCTGAAACTTCAATTAAAAAAGTAGCGATCCGTTTATCTGGGTCTATTTCATAATCTTTTATTATGGATGTTATTGTCCCTCCCTCGAATTCTTTCGGAGAAAAATCATCGGTTTTTTGAGCTTCTGTCCATAAAGGCACTAATTCTTCCAATTTTGGGTAAGGCGCCTGCTTAGCTCTGCGGGAGACTGATAAGTCAAAAAACAGTATATTCCTAGCATGTTGGGTCAAAGCCAAGTTTCGTCTCCTGAGGCTCGAGGCTATTTGTGCAGAGACTTATCATAGATAGACATCGTGTAGTAGAAAAGTGTATGTTCTCTAAATGTTCTCATGACGGATCAGAAAAGTCAAGGAGATTCCAGACTTTTCGTTCAGCTCTGGCTTTCCCGTCCCAAAAACACCTGTTTTGGGAATAGTCCTTTTTTGCATGGCTGTGAGTCCGGTCATGCAATTATGGGACGGGGTTTGTGATACGGTTTTCAGGAGTTCATGGCCCGCCACGCCGTCATCTTGGAGACGTGCAGAAGCTTCGCCACTTCCCTTGCTGACAGTCCCTGAGCCTTGAGGCGCCTGGCCTGAGCGAGGTCTTCCTCGAGCAGGGAGGGACGCCTTCCCAGACGTGTTCCTCTGGCCTTCGCCGTCTCCAGCCCAGACAGCACACGCTCACGAATGATGTTGCGCTCGAACTCGGCAAAGCCCGCGAGAAGCAACAGAAACAGCTTGCCCCCGGCGCCTGACGTATCAATGCCGAGATTGAGGATACGCACCGCCACACCGCGCTTTTTCAGCACATCAATGAGGGTCAGCACGTCCAGTGCGTTACGCCCAAGCCTGTCCAGCTTGGCAACAATCAGCGTGTCTCCAGCATGGAGCTTGCGCACCAGTCGCTTGAGCGCCGGTCGCGTCTTCCATGAGGTCGCCCCCGAGATGGTCTCGGTTACGATACTGTCTTCGTTCACACCTTCACGGAGTAAGTCCGTGACCTGATTGTCTGTCTGTTGTCGCGATGTGCTTACCCTCGCATAGCCATATTTTCCCATATTCCCATCCTGTCATTGCGGGACAGCTTTTCGGTACGTCTGCACCCGGTTTCGCCATCCTCCCATTATCGTAACAGAATCAGGTGTTTACGGGATATCCTGGGGGCAGGTTCAGCACTTCACAGGGTGTGTGACAGCCTCGTTCCCTCCGGAATGAGCGTCTGTTTTTCCCCTGTTTATCGGGAGGAATACCCTCGGCATGGATATCAAGATTTTCGGTCGCAAGGTCTGGATTTACGGAATCCAGGGACGGGTCAGCGGTTTGCGGTCATGGACCGAGACCCACACCACAACCTCGGGAGGACAGGTCAGGGATTGCGGACCTGGCGGTCTTCATGTGAATGCACCTCGCGTCGATGTCCACACCACCCATCACCAGAGCTTCTGGGTCATTTCGCCCTCAGGCCGTGAGTGGCAGGGCAGGGGCAACTATCCCTTGCGAGAGGGTCAGGAAGTGCGTGTTCTCTGGGCAGGTATCCGGGGAGGAATCTCGACAGGTCACGTCGTGATGCATAACCGGACGCTTCAAAAGCTATGGACCAATCCACAGGACTTGCCTCGCGCGCTGAGCTTCCATGGCATTAAGCGCCTGACCCTGAAATATCTTGCCGTGCTGGCTGTGGTGTTTGGCGTCGCTTTGTACTTCCCGCTCACATACAACGATGCTGGTACTGGCGCCTTTTTCAAAGGTCTGTTCGCGTGTGTGGTTCTGATCGCTATCGGTGCCATGCATCGCGCGCGGATGATACGGGACAACCAGAGCGAAGCCCTCTCGGCCATTCAGAAAGCGGTCGCAAATGACCCCGAGCTTCAGCAGTCGCTTTCGGCCTGAGGCACAGGGGCAGGTTTTGTAGTTCCGGCGCCTCGTCTTTTTCTTTCCCCCTCACAAGGACTGACATCCATGAGACCCTTCGGTTCTCTACTCTCTTTACTCATGCTTGCGGGTCTCGCCGCCTGTGCGTCCGCTGGTGATGCTTCGATGAAAAACCTCACGGCATCGGAGGTCGATAGCGCCATCCATGATGGTGTCACGACCGGCGATGAGGTCCAGCGTCGCTTTGGTGCGCCTTCGGAAATCTCTCAGGAGAACGGGGCCACCATTTGGAGCTACGCCTATACCTCTGGCCGTGAGGATAACCTCTCCTTGGCTCAGGAGGCAGTCGGTCTCAGCTTCATTGGCACACGGAGCAATGCCGAGAGTAAGTCTCTCGATGTCACGCTCAGGAACAACATCGTTCAGTCCCATCGCTTTGCCGTCAAGCATATCAACGGTGGTAGCGGGGTTAGGCAATGACCATGAAACACGCACTCGCCCTTCTCGTCCTGACAATACCTGTCACGGCGCAAGCCCAGACCATGACCGAATGCATGCTGGCGCGAAATCAGGGCATGATAAGCCCGGCCTGTGGCAAACTGCTGGGTCTGTCGGGCAGGTCAGCACAGCCTCCCGAGGATAATGGCGGGGTGCATCTCAAACAGACGCTCTCCTACATACCTCTGGGCAATCGTCTGGGGAATGCCAGTATCCTTGGCCTGTCTCTGGGTATGACGCAGGACAAGGCCACACAGACGCTCAGGAGCTGGTGTCAGCGTGACCCGAACATTGTGAACACGGCCCTCTCCACCACCTATAAGGGCGCGAATGTCGAAACACAGTTCTTCCCGAGGCAGATGCAATGCTCCAAAGGGGATGACACCATGGAGATAACGCTCTCTGCGCCTGTGATGGGGTCGGTGGTCACACAGATAGAGCGGAATGTCTCCTTTGCTCCTGACAGCGCTCCGACCTTTGCAACGTTGCAGGAGGAAGTCGCCGGTAAATACGGTCTGCACCTGCCAGCTCCCGGACCCTATGGCGAAGCCAGTCGCCAGCTTTACGCCAATATGGCGGGGCAGGAGATCGAGGGGGTGATTCACGCTGTCTCGCCCCGAAGCGAGGATGTCTCGACCTATGACGTGCCGGGAGAGACAGGGCTGTTGCAGGTGCGTCTCCAGAGCGTGTCAGGCAATCCTGCCAATATCGGCCATATCAGCTTTGACCTGCATGACATGCGGGCCGAACGCATGGTGGCAACCGAATTGCTCAAGCAACTCAATGCATCCGTTGATTCGAAACTCGGCAAGGCGTCATCGCTGAAGCCTGAGCTTTGACGCTTTCATCCGGGGGGAATTATCCTCTCGGCTAACGTGTCCCTCACACGATGCCCATGATGTCAGGCAGGGAAGGGCGGGGATTGGCTGATGAGGAGCGGATAGGTGGAAGCGCCTGTGAGGTCTTGCGTTTCCTGTCGTCTCCGCCTGTGCATGATTGCATATAACGTGCTTCCACTGTTTGCTTCCCCGCTCTCTGACGCAATGTGGTGACACGGGCCTTGGCAGAGAGAAGGTTGATGCGGGCCATCTGCATGACCTCGTTATCCTGCGTGTCTTCGAGATAGGCCAGAACCTCTTTCAGGGCCTGTTTCTCTCTTAGATGGTCTTTCACCTCCGGCAGGTTCATCCAGTCGCGGTGCTTGTGTTCGCGACTGCGGACAATCCAGTCCGCCATCCATTTCATGGCGTATGAAAAATTGCTGTCATCGCTCATATCGAGCTTGCCGATATCATGTCGGTGATAGCCCAGAGTTTTCAACGCCTCGTCAAAGACAGCCCTGGCCTTGCGAGCCTCTGCTTTGTGCCATGGCGCCCACAGGGTCACACGGGCTTCTGCATCCAGCCAGTCCTGTCTCAATCCAGTCAGACACCTTTCGTGACCAGCCCTGATATATGCTGTATCACGCGATTTCGGGTCGGGATGAGGTTCGGCAGGGATATGGGACCAGCGGGACTGGAAGCTCTCTGCCAGTTCGATGAGCAGGTCAGCGAAACGCTTCTGTCCATGCAAATGGTCGCGGAGTTGCTGTTCTTTCTCTGCCTGTGCTTCATTGAAATCGAGAACGGCTTGCGCCTCTGATTGTGTCATTCCTTTGGTAATGCTGGCGCGTGTCTTTGGGGATGACGCAGGTATGGCTCCAGTTTCAGCAACACTCTCAGCGGTGGCGCCGGTTCTCAGGACAGGCCCTGATATTTTCCTCCCTCTTGCTGGTCCAGAGGTCGTGCTGACGGAATCCTCAGAAGGTTTGCGTGAGTCTGGCGGAAGCGATTTCTGTTCTGAGACTATGGGGTCAACGGGGGTTTCCCCCTTGCCAGATGGGTCTCGTGATGTGTCACGAGGGCCAGGGCTGGCTATGTCTTCCTTACTCCTCTGACGTATCGCGCTCTGTTCAGATGTTTCATGGCCGAGAACAAAGGCGCTGAACTCTGCCTTGCGAACACCAAGCAGGCGGGAGACTGAGCCCACGATAACGCCATGCTCGTCTTTGAGAAGCACGACACCAGGTTTCCTGTCTCCTGCCATCAGGGAGCAGCCTTGCGAGGATATCGCACTCTGGAAAGCCTGCCAGTCAGCGTTCCCGGCATACAGGTCACGCAGGACATATTTGATGTCGAACGGCTTTCCTCCCTGCCTCTGACTGCGTCTGGATTGAGGGTCTGAAAGGACGGAGTTGGGCAAGGCCCCTTCGCAGAGCACCTGTAATCTCTTGCGGTACTCCTCTGGAACGGCGTGATACACAGCGAGGTTGTGGCGTCCCTTGGTCAGCTCCAGTCCGTGCTTCAGTTCGAACAAGCGGGCAACTTTCTCCTGTCTTTCGTAGCGGTGTGACACATCCAGAACCTTGCCTGTTTCTGCGTTCGTGGTGCGGACGAGGATATGGCAGTGGCGGTTATCGGCCTCGCCATCATGGCGTGTCTTGGTGTGAATGACGGCAAGGGCAACATCTGACGCCTTGAACCCGAACTCCTGCGCCAGCATCGTAATGCAGTCAGCAAACTGCTCTGTGGCCAGTTTCTCACGGGATGAGATCTGGAAGTGCTGAACAGCATTAATGCGATTAAAGGCTGTAGCGTCTGCAATGCAGTCCTCTATGTCCTGACGTCTGCCTTTCCATACATGGATGTGCTCATTGTCGCCGGTCTTCTCTACGAGGTGGTGATAGATGGCGCCGGAACCGGATGCGGTCTTGATGGGGTTGCTCTTGAGTATCATCGAACCCTCCCCAGCACGCGATTGATGCGGGCTTTGAGGTCGTCGATATCCTGGGGCAGGGAGGAGGCAGGCACCTGTTCGCCACTGTTCAGCCTGCGGGCAATCTGGTTCAAATTGGTGCCTATCGCTGACAGCTCCTGACGCAAAGCCAGAAGCTCTTCAGCAATCAGGCTTCCGCCTGCCATCTCGTTGAGCAGAACCCGGCGACACCAGTCTGAAACCCTGCGTGTGCCTGCCTTGCGTTTTATCCTTGCCTGTTCATCGGGTCCGACCCGGATGTGTAATGTCTCCGTTTTCATAACCTGTCCTCATCTTCGAGGACTATTGTGACACGAGGTTGTGCATGAAAGAGGGAATGGAGGACGATATCTCCAAGTGTCGCATCTGTGAGTGAATCATTCAGATATATAAAATGTTTCAGGAATACATGTTCAATATTTTACTTCGGCGCAGATTTAAGCCTTTGGAGGCATTTTGATTTTATCTCGGAGGTGTTCTCTGATTTTACAGACTGAATCGCCTTGATGGCGTTATGGTAGAAAGTAGCGACTTCTTGAGGGGATGGTTCTATCTGACGGCTCTCACAAATGTCGGCGATAGTCGGAAGATAGCTTCGGCTCCTAAGGAGCTGGAACACTTTCGCTGGATTTGTCGTGAGGGCAGAACTTAAGGCGCCCGTAATGCCCTCTGAGTATGACGCATCCGAATATTGATATAGATTCGAAATGGCCTCCAATGAAAGACTGTCGCCACGGGACGCCTTTGACACAAGCTGGTCGAATTGTTCTTCCGTCATTGGTCTAGCAGGGCCACCAGCTTTATCCGGCAGGGTGGTCTTCGGCTCATTGCTGTAAGCGTGGACCATCAACGTGTCCGTCGCCAGAAAAAGCAGTATCGGAGCGAGATTCTTAAGTAAGAAATGTCTGCGCATTTTCTCTCTCCGTTTCGCGTCTGCTGGCTCTGAATGCTTCTAACAGATATTCTTTATGGGGGAGGCTGTCCAAGGGAGTTTATACACTCGCAAGGCAGACCGCGAACATGAACACCTTCTTGGTTCTTATATAAACAAGTTGGAACAGGACCAAAGCAAGAGGCTGTGTTTCCCTGCTTCGGCGCCTTTGAAATCATGGAAACCTGGAATGTATCTGTCTTCCTGAAATTCTTCACGACCCTGAAATGCAGGGTATGCAGGAACATGGTTTGCAGTTTCTGGGTATCGGTTCTGGCATAGTGGAAATCAGGATGGCGAGCTGACAGCCTGTTCAGCCTCTCATCAGAAAACCCACGCAGAAGCAGGAGAACTGCGCCTCCAGATGTCTTCTGCTTCATGAGCTGACTGGCTCTGCTGACACGCCATTCAGAGAGAGTGCCGGTGTTCTTGCCCTCGTATACACCTCGGTAACGGCGCTTGATGTCTTTCCTCAGTCCGATGAAGGTCAGGCTGGTTTCAGGCTTGCCATAGTCCTTGGTCGTATAACGTGACGCTCTGGCGACATCGCGGATATCCTTGATGGCGTCGTCTCGTCTGTCGAGTTCATTGGGGAACGCATCGAGTATCTGTTCCTCAACCCATGCCCTGTGTTCAGCTGAGACGTAGAGTTGGATATGATAATGTGGTGTTTCATCCTCATGCAGTTCCAGCGCTGTCATGCCCAGCAAAAGTATATCTCTGTTTCGGGCTTTGCGTCTGACACGCTTCCAGCGTCTGCCGATTTCAGCCTTCGCCTGTTCATAGGAGCAGTTGCGATATTCCGCCGGCAGGGTAAGGGTCAGGAATAATCCCTCATGATTCAGGAAATTGACGGCGAGGTCATGGATGCCATCTGCAATGGCAAGATTGACCGCATAGCTCCTGCGGAGATGGAACTGGCGCAAATCGTGAGCTGACAGGCTTCGTTCGGGGTGTTCTGCATCGGGGACGATGATGAAGCTTTTCGCGCTTATAGTTCTGGCGTTATCGAAGTTCTGCTGAACCGCGTCGTGTTCCGGAAGCAGGCCAATGACCCTGCGGAGATTGCGCCGTAACCTGTTGGCCTTGCGTGTGAAGACACGCCCGGTGATTCGTCTGAGTTCTTTCAGTTCGGTGTGTGATTGGGAGAGAAGGTCGAAGCCTGAAACCAGTTCATCTGGCTGTGTTTTAACCCATGCGATGACCTCATGGGCGACCTGTTCAGCCTCTTCGTAACAGGCGAGAAAGACGCAGTTTTCTGCGGTTGTTCGTGTGATTTGGTCTTTGTAGAACCTGTGCAGGGGACACAGCCTGCGCCAGATGTCTGGCCTGTCGGTTTTGATATAACTCTCTATTTCCTCATATTGCACATCATCCTACGCATTCCCCATACAAATGGAGATGCGATAAATGATGTATACTGTCTGTCAGTGGTGCAAATCATAGCGTTACTCCTTCGTACAGCCGGTCTGGGTTAATTCTGGCTGTAGGAGGGAGTATAGCACCCAGACAGGCGTATTTGTTTATATGGTGAATATTTCCGTCGGGTACCGGATGTTTTCCACGACCGCGTGGAGATTCTCGATGTCGATGCCTGAAAGGTAATTCAATGTACCCATGGATTTATGGGAGGCTTCATGCCCCAGCAGGGTATCAATCCACACCTCTCGGATGTCTGCTCTGACATTTCGTAAACGTGTCGAGACTGTGTGGCGGAAGCCGTGAAACGTTACGGCTAGAGGAAGGCCAAGACTGGTTTTGTGTTTCGAAAACTCATTGGCAAATGTTTGGCCACGAGAGCGAACATCTGACCCTTTCAGTTCGGAGAAGAGATATTTCTCACCCTTCTGCATGTAATCCATTATGCCGAATCTCATCAGCTCTGAATGAACCGGGACTGCCCGTATGCCTGCCTGAGTCTTAGGCTTCCATCCATCGTCATGAGGGCCAATCACAAAGCAGAGGATGCCATCTTTTTCGATAATATCCTCGTTGCGGAGGTTGGCGATTTCTCCAAGTCGCATGCCGGTGTAGAGAGCCATCATCACCATGCCCCGAAACGTTCTTTCGCTGATGGCGGTTCGTTCCCATCGCGTCGTTATGAGGGTCGTCAGTTCCTGCTCTGTCCAGGCGCGCCGGATAACCTTCTGGGTTGTATCGAAGTCCCAACCTTGCCACGGGTTGCGTGAAACAACCTCACGACGAACCAAATCTGCCCATGCCGGAGAGATGCGGGAGAAATGATTTTTCACTGTTTTTGGAGCAATAGTTTCCAGCTCTTCGCTTAGAACCCTGTCAATCTCCTCCTGAATGGAGAGACCTTTGCGCCCTCTGCCGTGAACGGTGGGAAGGGAGAGAAGCGCATCCCTGAAATCACCCACGGTGCTCCCGTTGATATCTCTTACATCCATGTCACCAAAGCAGGATATAAAGAGTTGCAGGGTCTTCTTCGCGTTTTTTATGGTATGACTGCTGACTTTCTTACCCTCAAGATGTTTGGTCACGACCGTCGAGATGGGAAGCTTGGCTTTGCGAACCCCTTTGGGGCGCGTTTCTGGCTTTTCCTCGGCTAAGGCGGAAGGCAGAGGCTGTGCGGTTGGTCTGGCAATCTCGGAGATGATACTCTTGAGGTCATCAATCCGCTCTTGAAGCATGTTTTCACGAAGGCTCACGCGGATAGCGTGAAGGTCCAGTATCTTCGATAGCTCCTCATAGGCAGAGACCATCCTGTCTATCTGGTTTTTAGATCTCGTGTGATCCTGAAGCCTTTGAAGCAGATGCTCGGCGCGAGCAAGTTCGGCTTCCTTACGCTCTGCGAGAAGTATGGCCTCGTAGGCTTCTGCCTGCTCTTTCAGGAGCTGAGCGACTTCAGCGGGAGTCATAAAGGGGGCTCTCTTGAACAGGATTGATGTCTGCCCATAAAGGTAAGACGCACGTCCTTTGGCTGTAAACCTCTCGGCGGTATGAAGGCTGAACCAAAGCTCACGCTTGCCCACCACACCGCGTATTGCGACCGGGACCACCCTGCGAAAATGGTAGTGGCTTTTCACAAGACGAAGCAAACCTGCTTCTCCAAAATGGAGAAGGGTTTTGGAGAAAACCCGCTCTCGCACATGCGAGTGGTATAATTTTCTTGTTTTTCAAGGGGTTAGTGGCGGAGAGAGTGGGATTCGAACGTCCGCGATAATCCGCATAAGTTATTGATTAATAACGATTATATATCTTTTCCCCAATATACCAACCCGCAACACTTCTCCAAAGTTGGAGAAAAACAATGCTAAAACAAGTAGGAACGAGTTATCATTTCAGAAGAACAATACCAGAACATTTAAGGGGTGTTTTCGGAAAGCGTGAGATATGGTTCTCTCTACGTACATCAAAGAAAATGGTCGCAAAGGGCAGAGGGGCATATCTCTACGCTCAAACGACTGCACTGTTTGAGAAAGCACCTTATATGTCCGAAGATACTATCAAACACTTATTGGACCTGCTGAAACAACAGGAACAAACATACGAATTCATCTTGAAAGGTCAGGAGAAAATTCACGCATCAGAAAGAGCAGAACTTATCCTCGCAAGGCTTCAAGATTTTAAAGCATATGAAAATATGGTCGATAAACTTCAAACAGGTACATCAAGCTTAATTTCAACTTTCGAAAAGGTCCATTTCCGCAATCAAATTAAAGCCGAAATGCAACGTGAACAAATCGATGATATGAAAAAAATTATCACAGATATCGGAACAGCAAGACAAAACCAATCAAACCAAATCAGTGAATCAATAGAACGTCATACACAAAATTCTTCAAACCATAGATATCTCATCTCAAACGTTGTCGCACATCACCTGAAATCTAAAAAATGCAGTGAAGATACTATTAAAAATACAAAAAGAACCCTCTCTTTATTTATATCCTGCTTCGGTGATATGGATATACGAGATATCGATGGGAATATCGCAGGTGATTTCAAAGACGCTTTACAAGCACTACCCGAAAACTGGGGCAAACAAAGGAAAAACCTCTCCATACAAGAAGAAATCGATAGAGTCATAGCCGAAGATTTAGAAACTATTACTCAAAAAACAGTCAAAAATCATATGGGTAGATTATCCGTATCGCTAAAAGAATCCGTTAATCGTGGCGTTATTCAACGAAATTTCTTTCACGGATGGAATTATGACCTTACAGCAAAAGTCGTGAGACGTGCTTGGACTGATGACGAAATCCAAAAATTAATACAATCACAATGGATGACCACAGTAGTATCAAACCAAACATATAAAGCTATCGTCAGAATGGCTCTATATACAGGTATGAGATTAGGTGAAATCGCTAATATCAGAAACGAAGACATTACCGAAATTAACGGTATTCCTTGTTTTCTCGTTCAACATCACGATGATACTGACTGGAAACCCAAAACATCCGCAGGTATCCGAAAAGTCCCTATTCATTCCAAATTAATGAAATACGGGATAATGAATTTTATGAGGGAAGGGGAGAAGTATCTCTTTGCAGAACTTAAAGGGTCAGACTCAAGAGCAAGAGGTCAATCGTTCTCAAACGAATTCTCTAAACATAAAACTTCCATAGGATTACCTCTCGCAGTCACATTCCACGGTTTCAGACACACAGTGTCAACCAAACTACGAAACGTTAAAGACGATATTAGAGAAATATGGATTGATGCCTTACTTGGTCATGAACCATCTCATAAATCTATGGGAACTATGGGGTATCTGTCAGGCATCGATATTGAAAACCTTCAACAAGTCGTCGAATGTGTAAAATACGATTGCTTGTGAGAAATTTGATAGTATTTACTAAAGTATCAAGGTTTAAGTTCTGGTACAGAATCTTCTATTTTGGTCATAGATACATGATAACACTATATAAGATATATCAGTGCTTCCGAATGTGATATCAGAGACAAGTTATGACAGTAAGTTTGTCATAAATAAAGGTTAGAGTACTCTATCATGGAGGATTTATAAAAATTCTAACATCATCAAATAATTGTGAAAAACTTTCATAATAATCTGAGCCAATAACCTCCTTATATTCACTAAGAATATATTTATTTTTAATTTCAATTAATAACCATCCTGGGAAATGTGCCAAAATTAAATTTCTATATTGCCAATGAAGATGAGGTTCAATGTCGTTAATAATGCCCTTAATAGAAAGAAGGCGTGTTGTGAGTATTACAATTAAACCTATAATTTCATCTTTTTTTTGGCTACATAAATTTTCTATTTTAATACTATCGAGGCGTTTATCAAAATATTCTTTTTCCTCTGTAATTTTATTGCCAATAGACGATATAATCTCTGCATGTATTGCGAGTTTCTGAATGTATATGGCCTCAAGAGATAATTGATGGGATTGTTCAGAAATACTGTTTGAATTTTCAGCTATTTGGTTAGAGTTTTCAATAAGTTTATTGGAGTTTTCAGAAACTGAATATGCCTTTGTTGCTGTATAAATAACAGCTAATAAAGTCCATATTGCAACTAAAGCTTGAAACCAATTAGAAAAATCACCAAAAGTGCCAGCCTCATTTAATTTATAATCTTCACAAGCTATCCACCCAAATGGAAATAGGGATAAAATAAAGCACCCTAATAATATCTTCCCTAGATTCTTTTCTATCCAAGAAGGCATTTTACTATCCTTTCATTCAATGAAATTGCACGAGAAAATTAATCATAACGCAAATAAAAAAGGGATAAAGATGAAATCATCTCTATCCCTTCAAAACTCGTGCTATAATATTTAAAGACGAATAAAAATACCATCAGGAGCAGGAGTGTTTGTTGATTACATAATAACACATACTCCTGATGATTTGTAAAGATTTTTCGTAAAAGGAGTATTTTGGATTATGAATTATTAGAGAGTTATATATACGACATATCAACATCTGTTTACGATGTACTTGAAACTCTCCACCCCTTCTATCGTTATAAACTGTACGGAACAATCGCAGAAAAGCGCGGTTTACAGCCAGATTGCGACTTACGCGAATTAGCTGAAAACATTGTATTAATGATACCTAGAATCAATAAAGATGTTAAAGATGGTTTTGAAATTGCTTCATTATCTTATGAAGATTTAAAGGAATCACAGAAGAAAAATAATAAAAGATTGGGACGAAAAGCAAACAGAGCAAGAACTAATATACGTAAAACATTCAAAATCAATATAAATGATGATGAAGTGCAAAAAACTTTTGATAATGATAAAAAAGAATACTACGAATCCTACAAATTAAACGGATTCACGGTTCAGGATTCCATCGAATTAAAACAGAAACATAATAAATCGAGAGATTGGTCTATTGCTCATAGTTTAGATTGTTCAATGAGAATTGCAAATCTGTGTCAGAACCTATGCGATTCAGGTTGGTTATTATCACTTACATTACCCGGATCTTTTCGTGGAAAAACTTTTGAGAAATGTTCTGAGGAAATTAATTACAGATTAAATCAAATCAAGAAAGAAAGTGATAGACAGGACATAGAATGGACTGGAACTTTTGCGATTGAAACACATAAAGACGAAACTCAACATATTCACATATTGTACTATGTGAAAAACTATAACGAAGATGAATTCTCTAACAAGAAAACGGATAGAGATAAATTATTAGATATAGTTTTTAAATATTTCAATAATGAAGATAGAGACAATTATCAAGTTAATAAACCAGCTTACTATGCAGGTGGTTTGTTGAATTATATGTTCAAAGACTATGGAAAACAAAATACCAGACACGGATTCATTGGCCTAAGACGCGATATTAAAAAGATATGGAATAGTCTATATCGTGGAAATTACGGAGATAAGTCTTTATCTTATCTTTCAGGTGACAGCCTATGGATTGCAAAGCGATATATTCACTGCAATGATGGGACAAGTGATTTTATTTCTGGAAGAACAGGCTTCACATTATTCGCTCTTCGTGCGTTTCGCTCGGAACGTTTGAACAATCACGGAAATAATAATAAACTTACAGTCTATGAAGATGAAAGAACCTCTTATCTACGTAGAGAATTGAACAATAGAAAGTATAAAAAAACACATCAATTATATAAGAAAACTACTAATGTTAGATATGTTAAGTTTTTGTTTGGTTATGTTTATTTATATATAAACCAAGATTGTGTACTCGGTGTATTTTATAGATTTGAAATAGTAAAAAGTTTTGGTCAACCCCCACCGGCAGGCAGGGATTGAGTAATTTTCTAAACTTTTTCAAAAGAACTATATCACAAATCAGAGCAGATTGGAGGAATATGCCCGCAATTATGTCTTCATAATTGCCTGATATATGGGAAATTATGAATATCTATCTTTAAATAGATCACGAATATAAAATAGTCTATCTTATTTACAGCGTTTCAATAAAGTTATCTAGTTTATTTTTTTTGAAAAGATTTTCAAGATCCTTTTGAGAGAACAGTCTACGATGACAGCTTGGGTATTTAATAAAAACATTACATTCAAATGGATAGACTTGGTAATCTATAGAATATTCAAATGAAATTTTTTCTGTTTTAAGATAATTGAATATATTATTATATTTTAAACTTAGTAAAAAATTTTGATTTTTTAGGTGGAAAACGTCTTTAAAAGGAATAGGAAATTTTAATTCATACATATTTATTTTATCCCAAGGGTTCGACAGGCACAGCCTTCGCCAGCTTATTATTAGGAGGTGCATCGTCAGATGTGCCACCTATAATAGGGCTGGCTACCAATTTTATACGATATTTATTGATATAATATAAGTCAATAAATCTTATTCACTTCTTATGCTATAATGTGTCTACAACAAAAAGGTAAACATATGAGTAATTTAAAAATTAATTCCGTTCATTTTAGAATATCAGACAGTGAACTAAAAACTATTAAACAACACGCTGAAAAACGAAAACTTAAAACATCTCAATATATTAGAAATATATGCCTTAACGATGTTGCTGGTGGTTCTTTTATTGCTGATGAGTTGCTTGAACTGCGTAAATCAATAAGTCCTATCGGTAATAATATAAATCAGTTAGCACATCGTGCGAATTCTGGTGAAACTGTCGATATATCATCATTGGTAGATATTATTCATACTCTCCAAAAAGATATTAATCAAAAACTTAAAAGAGTAAAATAATTATGATTATTAAGTCTAATCCTATATCAACAGATTCTAAACCTTCTGATTTATATAATTACTTTTGTACGAATGACAAAAATGAATATATAGAAGTGTTAAAAGCTGATGAGCAGGATGTAGAAAACTGTTTCTCTGATGCTGAAATGTTTAATAGAAAAAATTCTCTTAGACATTTCCAGTTATCACCAAAAGAAGACCTTACTAAAGAACAGTTTTTGGATTTAATAGATAGAGTTAAAAATGAATTCGAATTGTCTGATGATGATGTCGTGATGGCTTCACTTCATACATATAAAAAAGAAAATTCTAAAAGAGGTAATCAACATGCTCATGTTGCTATCCGTATGGTCAATCCTGAAACTGGAAAAGTTAAAGCATTTGATAACCTATACCAAAGACAGGAGAAAATTTCGAGAATGTTCGAAGTTGATCATAATCTTGAACTGGTAAAAGGAAGACATAACAGAGCAGTTTATGAAAATGTTCCAGAAGAATATAAAGAAAAACTTTATCATCTTACACAAGGTGAATTGCCAAATTCATTCCTACGCGATGGCCAGTACCAAATGCAAAATCGCAATGGAATGAGTAGTTTTGAAATACGTGCAAAATGTAAAGAACTATTAACTCAATGCGATAATCTTCAATCATTTTCATCAGCAATTCAGGAATATGGATGGTCATTAGAGCAGGGTCAAAAAAAGATTATCTTGAATGATGAAAGAGGTAATCTCGTCGGGTCAGTCGATAGAATTTTAGGAATGAAAAAAGAGGAGTTCGAGGCTTTTAAGGGAGATTTTGAAGTGCCTAAAAAAGAGGTAGCCAGCCCTATTATAGGTGGCACATCTGACGATGTACCAACCCACAATAAGCTGGCGAAGGCTGTGCCTGTCGAACCCTTGGAGAAGACTTCTGAGAACGATATAAACGACTTTATAAGCAATACAGCACCAGCATCACAGACCAGCTATGAAGATGATTTAGACACATTCATAGGCAATAATATGGATGTTGATAGTGATAAGTTAGAAGCAACAGACGCGATGACCTACGCTGAAAAATTGGCTGTCAGCGATTTCAATAAAGCTATGAGTGATAAAGATAAGGCACTACGCGAAACACTTAAAGCACAAGATAAATTAAACAAGATGATGCTTGGATGGTTAGACGATTGGTCTAATTTCGTTATTCACGAAACTCATAAATGTAATAAAATTCTTGATGAAAAATCTTCATTGAAAGAACTTGATGAGAAAACAGTGAGCGGGTGGATATCACGCAATTTTAAATCAGAACTGAATGACTTAAAAAAAGGTAAATCTGATTTACGTGAATTACGAAAAGATATTAAAGAACTTCATCACCAAAAATCTTGGTTCAAATCTATTAAGCAGAAGAAGATTAATAACAAAAAAAATGAATATGATGAACTGTCAAAACATTTATCACTAATGTCTATGTATATAGTTCATAGTATTTTTCATAAACTTGGTATATCAAAAACGTCACCTGAGTCAGTCTATTATATGACTGATAATCAAAAACGTGATTATCTTATTCAGTCAAAGAACAACGAATATGCTAAAAAACTATTAGAAGTGAATGGTATTTCAAAAGTCATTGACGATATTTCTATCATCAAAAAATGGGAACGCGATGACGCTATTGGTAGCTTTAAAAACAGAGAAGAAGCAAAAGATGCCGTTGCACAATTGAAAAAATTAGAACGAATTCAATCGTTTGATAAAAACTTGATGAATGATGATGAAAAAAATTCATTCGATGAATTGATTAAAGATTTAGACGTTGATGGTGTGAATCATCTTCTGACAGAGGTTAATATGCGTATATCACAAGAAGAACGAGATGAAGATAATGTTATCAACTTTAAGGAAGAATTTATTAAAAAACGTTCTGTGAATAAGACAAAAAATAACAACATATCTTTTAACAGGTAATGTTTTTCCCCATTTTTATTGATTAATAAATTATTTTTATCTTTTTTCGCAAAAGCTACACCTTTTGCGATATAATAATCATCAGTCAATGCCCGCAGAAATCATAGAAAGGATTATCGCATAAGGTTATTGCAAAATGGAGATTACAAAAATGAATACAGATTATGACTATAACGAAGTGATGGATAGCTTTGAAGCACTTCTCAAACAAGCACGATATGACTCAGGTTCAAGCGTAAAAATAAGAAACTTTCTCTTTTCGATATGGAAAGATGAACCATTCCAAATTTCATTCATGGCGTATCTGGATACCAATAATACGAACCATGTTTTGAATGTCTTGAACTGGCATATCAAAAACCAATTCTCATTCCCTTCCGATTTTGAATATGCGGATGAAATGCGTGCCTTGGTTGTTCGTGAATACGAAAGAAGAGGTGAGGCATGATATATGGATATGCACGAATAAGCACATCAGACCAAAAACTGGATATGCAAGTAGATGCACTGCAATCGGCTGGTGCTGTTGAAATTTACACAGATACAATAACGGGAACAGCTAAAAACCGCGAAGGATTGGATGAACTGCTGTCCATTCTCGTGGCTGGTGATGTGGTGCTGGTGTGGAAGCTGGATAGGCTTGGAAGGTCAGTCAGGAACCTGCTCGAATTGGCAGAAATACTAAAATCCAAAGGCGTCAGCGTTCGCTCCCTGCAAGACGGCATAGACACATCAGGACCATTAGGTGGCTTTCTACTGACCATTCTGGGGGCCGTTGGTGAATTAGAACGTGAGACAATACGGGAACGTGTGCAAGCAGGAATGAGCGCAGGAAGACGCAGAGGAGAGCATCAGGGACGTAAACCCAAATTATCACGTCTGGCACGTCAGGACGTGGTGGATTCTGTTGCTAATGGCTCACCTGCAAAAGACTTGGCACGACGCTATGGCGTTAACGTTGCTACCATTTACAGAATTCTATCCGATGCTGTTCAGGGCATCGAACGTGGAGACAGACTCACACGGAAACAGATGACAACTATCTGAGATTTGCAGGGTAGGGCGTTGAACCGCTTCGGAGGCAATCCACTATGGGTTGCCATCTCACAAAGATAGCTTGCATTCTCCAAAAGACTACTCCAAACTTCTTCTCCAACCCATAACTTTGAGAAGGAAAAAACTAATGTTTTCAAGGAGTTATCTAATGCACTGGCGGAGAGAGTGGGATTCGAACCCACGGTACGCTATTAACGTACACACGCTTTCCAAGCGTGCGCCTTAAGCCGCTCGGCCATCTCTCCTGTCGAGCGAGTTGCGTTCTAGCTGACGGTATTTTGCTTGGCAATAGTCTTTCGAACGTTTTTAACGAAATTCTCAATTTTCTGAAAAGACTTAACGCCTTTCACCTCTTCTACGCCCGACGACACATCTACTGCCAACGTTCCACTGGACAAGATAGCTTGCTCGACATTTTCGGGGCTTAGACCTCCAGCAAGCATCCAAGGTGATGGCGCTTCCCATTTTTTTGTTAAAGCCCAATCGAACTGACGCCCTAGCCCTCCTGGCATTGCATCGCCCGGGTTTTCTGCGGCCTCAATAACGAAACCATCACATATTTTCCGGGTCGGAAGGTCTTCTGTACGGCTGATACCGCGTGACTGCCAGACAGGGAGAGAAAATTTTTCTTTTATAGCTTTTGCTCTGTCATCAGGGGCATACACTTGGAGGATATCCAAGCACATAACGTCGAGCACACGTTGAATATCATCGTCTGAAGGAGTGACAAACAAACCCACTCGCTCAGGCTTCAAAAGAGAGTTTCCAGCATAAAAAGAATTAATGCTGGATGCTTCAGATAGGGTCAAAAAACGAGGGGAGGGAGGGTAAAAAACAAACCCAAGCCATTCGACAGACTGCTCCGCGCAAAAGCGAATAGTCTCGGTGTCACGCACACCGCAAATTTTGATTTTTATCACCCCAACCCTCCGTTGATAGGCGTTTATACGGCCTGTAGCTCTTCCTGAATGGCGCGCGCTGTTGCCGCTGGGTTTTCTGAGCGCGTAATTGGACGCCCAACGACAATCCAATCTGCGCCAGCTTTAGCTGCTTGGGCGGGGGTCATAATACGTTTCTGATCGTCGCTTGCGGCGCCAGCTGGTCGAATACCCGGAACAACCAGCGCAGGACCGCTCCCTAAATTTTGACGTAAAAGATCAATTTCTTGCGGTGAGCAAACAAGTCCGTCGGCTCCGGCAGAGATAGCCATTTTCCCCAAACGAGACACCTGATCGCGCACAGTGCCGCTGACGCCCAATTCATGCATCTCAGTTTCGTTCATGCTCGTCAGAACCGTAACCGCCAAAAGAATTGGCCGTTGGGCCGCATCAGGGTAGGCTTCCTCTAACGCCGCTTTTGCACGCTCAATCATAGCGCGCCCGCCAGATGCATGGATCGTCAAAAGCTTGGGTTTAATGTCTCTAAGTGCGGATAAGCCGCCAGCGACGGTATTAGGAATGTCGTGTAGTTTTAGATCCAAAAACAAAGGGTGTTTTTGAGAAAATTCCCTAACGACGTCTAACCCGCAGGAATAGGTAAATTCTAGACCCAGCTTTAACGCATCAACTGTTCCGGAAAGTTCTTGCGCCCAAAGCTCAGCCTGCTGAACAGACTGAGTATCTAAAGCCGCAATGAGGCGTGTTCTATGAGACATATTTTTAAAATTAACCTTTATCCGACGCGGAAACAGCCGTCGTTGGCGTTTGCTGCAAACGATCCAACCTTTGGTGCAAATCTATAAGCTGGCTTTCAAGGGAACGAACCTGCTGCTCCGACCGTCTCGCGCGTGAGCGCTGGCGAAACTCGCCGATCCAGCCAACAACAAATCCAATGATAGCGCCGATAAGACCTACACCCAGCGCTAGAGTACCAATGGCAAGTTTCCAGCCCAAAAAGAAGAACCAGATATCCTGTTCCATTGGATTGCTCAATGCAAACACCACGAGAGGCGCGAGAAAGACGACAAGTAGAAGAACTCTAAGCATGCGATGGTCCTATCCTGCGAATGGATCAAAGGGCAACCAGAATGTATCTTTTCATGCAAAGCTGCACGTACGGACTTAAAGCATAAACGCTTCATGCGTTTCGCAGAAGAACATACGTCCTAATGAAAAACTTTTTGCATCAAAAGCAACATAACCCCTGATTATTCGTATTCTCATGAAATGGTGTGGCAATTTGTTTTAACCTAGTGGAAGGTGTGACTAGTCAAAACATCCGCTTCGTGAGAAGGAATAAGTAAGAGGACCTGACTTTTAAGGTGTTTCTTCTGCGCAAAGAGTAGCGCCATATTTTTTAAGCAGTGCAAAGGTAGAGCTTTAAATATGAACGATCACGCATACAGCGATACATTATCCGGCGCTCAGCAGGGGCCTGCTACAGCATCTAAAAAAGCAACCCTCGTAATCGGAACGCAATACCTTCAGCGCTTGAACATAGAAATTCAAAACACGCCACTTGTTTTCCAAGACTTGCCGCCTCAGCTGCATCTCGGCCTCATTGTAGACGTAACCGCCAGACAGGTAGCCGACGCACAAAATGGTTTCGAGGTCAGCCTCGTTATCCGTGCGCAAGGGATGAAAAGCGCACCTAGTGAGAGCGTACCTAACCCTGAAGTCGTGTATGACATCTCAATGTCCTACGCGGGGCTATTTGGTTTTAACGCTTCTGTCGAACGCGCACAAGCTGAAGAAGCGCTGCTCGTAGATGCGCCTCATCACTTGTTCCCAGCTGCACGCAGCATGCTTCTGAACACAATTAGGGAAGCCGGCTTCCCAACAATTAACTTGCAGCCAATCGATTTCGACGTTCTTTGGAAATCACGCCGATCCTAAAGTAAAATTTTAGTATTTTCTGCTTAATCTACGAACACGCAGGGTGCCGCCAAAATGAGCCTTAGGGATTACATCCTTTCTTCCCCAGCTTTCTCACGCAAGCGTGCACCCGTGTGGGGAAAGTTTGATCCTGCGTGGTATGCAGCTCAATACAAAGAGCAAATCACCGAAAGTGGATTGCCTGAAACGGACTTTAACGACCAGTCGTTGGAGGAGCATTGGCTAAATCACGGTGCCAAAATGGCACTCTCACCAAATGCTCTTTTTGATGAAAAATGGTACCTAAAAGAAAATCCCGATGTCCGTGAAGGGGTGCAGCTTGGCATTTTCGACTGTGGGTTTTTACACTACTGCGAAAGTGGCTTTTTAAGCAGAAGCCCGCATTGGCTTTTCTCTGAGAAAGAATATTTTTTACATAATCCCGACATCAGCCCCCATATCCTCAAGGAACAGGGCTTTTGCAATGGCTACGATCACTACCTTGCCGTAGGGGACCGGGAAGAGCGCACTCCGCATCTATTTTTCAACCCTTCAGTTTTCAGGGCTGCCAGCCTTCCAAAAGGGCATAAATTTGATTTTGACCGAAGTGCATTCAGCCAGTTCATCGAAAATGAAACAGCAGGGATGCGACGTAGCTCGTGGTATTTTGATGCCTCATGGTACGTAAAACACTACGCAGAAGTCGCTACTGCGCTGGACAATAAACTCTTTAACAATCCACTGCACCACTACCTTACCAACGGCGATCCAACTGCCTTCAACCCCAATCCATGGTTTAGTGAAGACGACTATGCTCGTCGCTATTCTGATGTTGCTGGCATCGTAAAGGGGGGGGATTTAGAAATACTTTTGAGCACTTCGTCCGGTTTGGTGCACGCGAGATGCGTGTCCCAAAAGACGGGGTCGACCTTGTAGCGTTTTCACACGAGCCGGGCGTTCAAAGACGAATGCGCATGAGCGGCGCCCGCGACATTTTTGCCTTATGGATACAGAGCCAAGATGCCCCAAGTGTTGCCCCTGTAACAAGTTCAGCGACAGCACAGCAATACCAGCACCTCGGTTTGCGCCGCCCAGAGACACTTATTCCATCAATTGTACGATCACCCCTTACATTCAAACCCGGCCCTAAACCCTCTTTGAGCGCTGTCATTTCTGCATGCAATCAATTCAGGGAAGTACTGTCGACACTCACTGCACTGCACGCAAACACCAACGGAGCGATCGAAGTCATACTCGTCGATGGTGGCTCCATTGATGAGACTGCCAATATTCACCGCTTGGTACATGGCATTACAGTCTTAAAGCGCCCCCCTTCTGAAACGGCCTTCCAGAGGCTTCATCACGGGGTGGCCCTCTCTTCAGCGCCAGTCATTATACTGGCTCCGCCCGGATCAGAGCTTTTCCCGGCAGCGTTAAAGGGCATGGCACCACTTTTCCGTTCACCGGACGTATGGGTCGCGGGGGGACAATCCCTTGGATATGATGCTTCCATTCTCGAAGCTGGCACCATTATCTGGCGAGATGGCTCTTTTCTTCCATATGGTAGAGGCCTGCGCGCAAACGAACCTACGGTGGCATTCCGCCGATACGTGGATGCCATTACGGTCGGACCTTTGCTGTGTCGGCGTTCAAAGTTTTTAGAACACGCGCAAGCTGATGCTCCAATCGTAGGGTACAATGCGCACATCCTATCGATGTGCCTCGCAATGCGCCAAGCAGGCGGTCGCATTATCTATGACCCTGCTTTTTTGAGCCGTAACCCCGCACCACAAAGCATCACCACCGAGTTCGCTAATCGTAATCGGACGTGGCTCCGCCGCCGTTACGCTCCGCTGCTGTCTCGCTCTCCTATTGCGGGAAAATCCCCTGAGCGCGCGCGCTTAGCCAGCGGCACGCCTACCGTCCTTTTCATTTGCGACCGCATTCCAAGGCCAGAGCTTGGCACACCTTATTTGCGCTACTTCGATACAATTTCTGCCCTTAATGCTTCGGGTCATCACGTCGTGCTTTACCCACTATTTGGGGATGTGCCGGACCTCGTAGCGCGCGCGCTTAATTTCCCTCCAGAGGTGGAAATTATGGAGGACATGGACCTCTCAGAACTCGGCTCTTTCATAGCATCTCGCGCAGGCTCATTCGATTACATATGGATCAACCGTAGTCCCGTGCTTCACCGTGTATCTCATATCTTAATTGAGCACGCTCAGGCTCTGCCAGAGCTCGGTTTTATTTTTGATCTCAATGGTAGCGGTGCTGCAGAATCGTATATGCGCAGGCGCGTTGGAGCCGTTGATGACCGAAGCGCAAAACTAGACGACTTGGAACGTGAGGTAGATGCCACATGGCATTGCCAAACGCTCGTCGCAAGCACTCCGGAAGAGGCAGAAGACCTACGTCAGCTTGGTTATGGCAATATCGTTGTTCTGCCCAATCACGCACCACCAACCCCTCAAACTTACCCAGATTTCCACAATCGTTCCGGCCTCCTTTTCCTGCTGCCAATCCATTCAACGGGCGACGCTGTACATGACGGCCTAAACTGGTTCATGCACGACGTTCTGCCAATTTTAGACCGCGCGCTACCTAAAGAGGCAACAATTCTGCTCGCTGGCCACCGAGGCGAGATGGTCGACCTGACCGAGTATACCCGCCTGAGCCGTGTTGAAGGTTTGCCCGACCTCGCAGATCGTAGCGCTCTTTTACGTTCTCGCCGCTTACTTATTGATCCAACTCGCGTCTCCAGCATTGCATCGCACGAAGTACTGGACGCTGCCGCTAACGGCCTACCGGCAGTGTTGACGGAACCTGTTTTACAACAAATGCAATGGCAGGACGGTGTTGAAGCATGTTCAGGAGGGTTTTGTGACCCTCAACGCTTTGCTGACGGCGTTATCGCACTTTATCAAAACGAAGAACTCTGGACCGCTTACGCCAAACGCGCCTTTCAAGCAGTGCACACCCCAACTGTTCATGAACAGTATGCAGCCAAAATTTCGGAAATTATGGAAATGGCTTCTGGCAGGGGCCCCATACCAATTCCGGCTATGCCACCACGGCTGATTAGCAAATCCTCTCAATCTGTTATATTCAAACCAGCACCGCTGCGTCTTCAACCCAACCAAACGGCCAGCACGAGCGCACCTGAAAGCACATCGCATGACCATGACGATGAGCGAGAAGATGATGAAACATCTCTAGAGGGCGCGTTCGCACCCCGTCTTGGCATTTCTATTCCTGATCAGGACCGCTAACATGTCGTCTTCCGCACTGCTCTCTTCTGTTCTGGATCGCATTGATCAAACACAAGAACAAGCTATTGAGCGTCTGTGCGCTTTACTGCGTATTCCCAGTATTTCTACCCAACCTACGCACGCACAAGATTGTCGCGCTGCCGCAGAATGGTTGAAAAACACACTGACAGATCTCGGCATGAATGCCGCGCTACACGATGTAAAATGGGCTGGCCCTGGCCACCCTATGGTTGTCGGCCATGCACCAAAACAGCCGAATAAACCGCACGTTTTATTCTACGGCCATTACGACGTCCAGCCGACAGACCCTGAGCATTTGTGGACAGCACCTGCGTTTGAGCCACGCATTGTAGAAGAACCATCCGGCCGTAAAGTCCTCGTCGCTCGCGGGGCGAGCGACGACAAAGGGCAAGTCATGACGTTCCTTGAGGCCTGCCGCGCATGGAAAGAAATCCATGGGGAATTACCCATAACAATCAGCGTCCTGCTCGAAGGTGAAGAAGAATGCGGCGGCGCCAATCTTCTTCCTTTCCTCAAAGAAAATGCTGAATCGCTCAAAGCAGACGTCGTGCTGGTATGTGACACAGCCATGGCCGACCGAAAAACTCCGGGCATTACAACGTCCCTCCGTGGCTTGATGGCAGAAGAAGTCCGTATCAAATGTGCAAGTCACGACTTGCATTCCGGTATCTATGGCAACGCGGCCGCTAACCCAATTGCCGTGTTGTGCAAAGTTCTTGCTGAACTCAGAGCTGAAGATGGCAGCGTTACTCTTCCCGGCTTTTATGATGGGGTAGCAGACCCATCAGACGACGTGCGCGCACGGTGGAAGCAACTATTCCCCAACGATGCTTCTCTCTTGGAAGAAGCTGGACTGTCTGTTTCCGCCGGTGAAAAAAAATACACCGCCGTAGAACAAACATGGTGCAGGCCTAGCTGCGAAATTAATGGTATTTCTGGCGGATATGAGGGAGAAGGCTTCAAAACTGTACTGCCGTCAGTCGCCATGGCAAAAGTTTCTTTCCGCCTAGTACCGGGTCAGGACCCAGAGCGCTTGAGAGCTGTTTTTAGAGATTTCGTAAAAGCGCGCTTACCGGAAGATGCTTCGGTCACTTTCACTTCCCATGGTGGATCGACAGGTTTCGCAGTTTCGGAAACAAGCCCGTTCCTAAAGCCTGCGCTTGAAGCACTTACTGACGAATGGAACGTACCAGCAGCCACAGTCGGCTCAGGGGGCTCTATCCCGGTAGCTGGGGAAGTCCACGAGGCACTGGGCTTGGACACGTTACTCATCGGTTTTGCACAGTCTGATGACCGCATCCATTCTCCAAATGAACAATATGGCCTCGACTCATTCCATAAAGGCACACGTTCTTGGGCACGTGTTCTGGCACGCTTTGCTGATTTAGCATGACGAAAGCACCCCTCGCTCTCACGCTAGGTGATCCGGCAGGGATTGGCCCGGAGTTGACTGTGTCAGCTTGGGAGATCCTGAAGAACACGGAACACTGCTTTTTCTGGTTAGGTGATCCAACCCTTTTGGATGGGGTCATCCCAACGCAGCTTATCTCTGCACCAGAAGAGGCTGCGGGCGTTTTTGCTACCGCATTGCCTGTTTTGCCCATTTATTGCCCTGTCACAATCGTGCCGGGGCAACCCACCCCCAGCAATGCACCTGCGGTTATTGAAAGTATTCGGAAGGCAGTAGAACTTGCCCTGACTGGCTCCGCCTCAGGTGTTGTTACTAATCCCATCGCAAAGCATATTTTAGCTGAAAGCGGCTTTCCACACCCCGGCCACACCGAGTTTCTGGCACAACTTTGCTCGGTTTCCGGGCAGGAAATTATGATGCTCGCCTCGCCAGAATTGCGGGTAGTGCCTGTAAGCATTCATGTTTCATTGCAAAACGCTATTCATAGCCTGACGGCTGAACGCATCATCACTGTCACGCGCATTGCAAACAAAGCCCTCACTCAAGATTTCGGTTTAAAAAACCCGAAACTCGCCATCGCGGGGTTAAATCCCCACGCAGGGGAATCCGGCCTGATGGGTCATGAGGAACATTCAATTATTATCCCCGCCATCAACGCCCTTAAAGAAGAGGGCATAGACGCTCAGGGGCCCTATCCTCCGGATACTATGTTTGCTGCACATGCACGCACACAATACGATGCAGCAATTTGTATGTACCACGATCAGGGGCTCATTCCGCTGAAAACGCTGGATATGACTCAAGGCGTTAATATTACGCTCGGGTTGCCAATTGTGCGAACATCGCCAGATCATGGAACCGCATTCGATATTGCGCAGCCCCTCAGCGCCCCCTCAAAAAAAGCAGATGCGCGTAGCCTTGTCGCTGCAATTCGTACAGCCTCGAAAATGGCCCATAATAGGAAAGAGAAGGCTCTATGATCCGCCTTGGTGTTAATATCGACCACGTCGCAACACTCAGAAATGCCCGTGGCGGCTCTCATCCTGACCCGGTATCGGCCGCGCAACTGGCCATTGAATGCGGCGCTGATGGTATTACTGCGCATCTGCGGGAAGACCGCCGTCATATCAGAGACGCAGACATGCAACGCCTCAAGGCTTTGTCAGCCCCTTTAAACTTTGAAATGGCTGCAACCGCAGAAATGGTTGACATCGCCTGCGCTCTTAAACCTCACGCATGCTGCCTTGTCCCAGAAAAAAGAGAAGAGGTCACAACAGAAGGCGGGCTTGATGTCGTTGGCCACGCAGCCGCGCTAGCTCCAATTGTGCAAAGATTAACGCAAAATGGCATCCGTGTTTCTCTTTTTATTGATCCGGATGAACAGCAAATCCGCACAGCAGCTGCTCTTGGCGCCCCTGTAATCGAGCTACACACAGGTGCGTACGCGCATAACGGGGAAGGGGAGTTACAGCGTCTTTTCGAGGCTGCGCGTGTTGCACGCGATTGTAACTTGGAACTTCATGCAGGCCATGGTCTTACCTACGACAACGTCGAAGCTATCCGCACATTACCTCACCTGAAAGAACTCAATATAGGGCATTTCCTGATCGGTCAGGCCGTCTTTGAAGGGCTCGGTCCTACGGTTCGGCGCATGAAATCGCTTATGAACCCAGCAACCACGACCCCTTAAAAGTATTGCCGGCCTAGTGAAACTTGGCCGGCAACATAGACGCCTTGTTACTTGACGGGCTGAATCACCGGTTTGGTGTTATCGTCGGAAAATTGCGGTACAAACGCGCCTGACTGATTTGAATAAGTGGCGCTCGTACTTTGCGGTGGTGTGGCCGGAGGATGGAAGGCTGATACAGGCCCGAACAGCCCTGTGTCAGCTTTATGCATCGTTGATTCTCGCTGGCGTGCACAACCCCGCGTTATGATAGAGCAAATGCCATCCTGCCCAATATACTCATCATCATTACCAGTGTAATGCACCTCAGAGACGCGGTCATGATCGAGGCGCAGGATCATGCGGCAGGTCGTACCGCCGCCACCAAAAGCTGACTGGTAAATTTTAATAATTGATTGGGCGGGAATAATGCCTGAATCCGTCGTCAAAGATGGGATCGGCTGCGTACCGTCATACTGCCAGATTTCAGTCGTGTCGTTCAGCTTCTTGGTGCTGCCAGGCAAGCCTGCGCATGCTTGTAGGTCGTAACTTGTCATACCAACCATCTCGAGCTGTGCCTTATGGGCGCTCCGAGAGTCGAAATAACCACAGCCAGATAGACCTAACAGCGCAACGAGCGCTGAAACACTATAAAAAGAAGCCTGACGCATTCTCTCTCCTGATACGTAATGAGCGTTCAAAAGCGTGCCACGCCGCCGAAAAACCAGCAACGCAGTGCGCAACTTTACCATCCATAGAGCTTAACATGCGGAGGCGGCAGAGGTTCAAGAAAGATTGACGGTTCCCTTCACCCCCTCGCATGGGCTACATGGCTTACGACTACTTTACGCGGAAGATTTTCAAGGTCTACCGCTTCTTTTAAAGCACGCGCTCTGACACAAAATGAGACGTGGCCACGTACAGGAGACATCATGGCTGAACTCTCTGCATCTGAAGTAACACGCCTCCAGACAACCCTCCAGCGCTTGCTGGGTTCACCAAAACTCACAGTCAACAAACCTGCTCGTAAGGGCATGAGCGTTGAAATCTCGGTCGCCGGTGAAGTCGTTGGCACAGTCCATCGTGATGAGGACGAGGGCGAAATTTCTTACGCAATCCACATGACACTGCTGGAAGAAGACCTTCCCCCAGCTTAATTCGTTGCGTCAGACCTGCCGCTCATTTTGGGGCAGGTCTACTTGTGTAACTCTCCACCCCCAATGCTCAAACGTCATATACACACGGTATGTCGTTTGCTGATCAGGGTGAAACTCTACCACGAAATGCCTTAGTCCCGTAAAATGGGCCTTAAGCGCAACAACCAATACAGCTTTTTGCAAAAGCCCGTCAGGTGCGGCGTGTCCCAAAAGCATGTGGTCTGTCAGGGCGAAAAGAGTTTCAGGCGTTAAACTGCGCTCGATTACATGCGTCGCTGCTTCTGAGGCAAAAGAGCTACCAAAATCAGGCAAATCGTCCTCTACTGGCGCCGAAAAAGTGTCCGTCAGCTTACGCTGTAACGAGTAAGACAAGGCCGACCAATCAACGTGCCGCTTCAATATCTCCACATCGTGCTTCTCTATGGCCCCATCGAGCGTCCACAACGCCATGAAAGGCGAGAAGAAATATGCAACAAGTAGGCATGTCCCTATCGCAAGAACGTGTTTTTTGGACCCCGCAACATGCTTGACGGACACGAATTTGTTCGCAAAAAACGACAGTGAGGCAGCACTCATAGTCGCCTCCCAAAGGCTGGCAGTATTTGTTAATGAAGACAAACGAGCCTAACCCTTTTCACTCTTCAGAGTCAGCTACTATCTTAAAACTATGATGCTAAATTTTACCGACGCAGAATTAGAGCGTTACTCACGGCATATCTTGGTCCCAGAAATTGGAGCCAAAGGCCAAGCGCTCTGCCGCGATGCGGCCGTTTTAATCATTGGTGCGGGCGGGTTGGGGGCACCTTTAGCTCAACAGCTCGCAGCATCAGGCATAGGTAAAATCGGCGTCGTTGATAACGACCGCATCGAGCTCAGCAATCTTCAAAGACAAACACTTTATGATACCGCTTCGATTGGGCTACCAAAAGTAGAAGTAACCCAAAAAAAACTCAGTGCTCTTAACCCCCATGTCGCAGTTGAAGTTTACGAGCAACGCGCTGATAAAGAATTACTCGACAATTTACTGCCAAAGTATGACCTCGTCTGCGATGGGACAGATAATTTTACGACGCGTTTTGTTGTCTCAGATGCTTGCGTAAATCATAGCAAAACGCTGGTCGCAGGAGCCGTCCAAAAACTGGGCGGACAACTGGCAACCTTCCGGCCGCAGAAAGGCGGTCCGTGTTATCGTTGCTTATTCCCTGATGCTGACGTCAACGAGGCGATGAATTGTTCGCAAGCTGGCGTCCTTGGCCCTGCTACAAGCGTCATCGCTAGTCTGATGGCCGTCGAAGTGCTTCGTGAAATTATGCTACTCAATCCAGCACGCCCTTCCGTGAGTGTTGTAACCTCTTGGGAGGCTCTAACGAACAAATTTCGTCAATTCCAACTCACACGTGACCCCGCTTGCACGTGCCATATCCCAGTGAAGACCAATCATGAGTAATCCACTTTTTATCAGCCTCGCTGACGACTCATGGCAACGCGCGCACTATGCCCTTATCATGGCTGCAAGTGCTTTATCTTTAGGCCGCCCCGTCACATTGTTTGCAGGAGGGCGCAGCGTTCTGGCCTTCACGCATCAATGGGAAAACCTCACTGGGGTCATCTCTGACACAATCCTTTCTGAGCAAAAAGTGGCCACCTTTGTAGAGTTACGCGATGCCTGCCTTGAACTCGGCGGAGTCTTCTTAGCCTGTGAAACAGGGCTTGCCCTCGCCAATCTTGCGCCGGAAGATTTGATCAACGGAGCCGAGGCCGCAGGTATGGTGCGTTTTCTTGCAGAAACAGGCGAAAATTCTATCATCGTCGTGTAAGTTTTTTTCTGGTATTCACACTCAACACTGCGATTTCACAATTTGATGTCTTGCCGAAACGCCTGATGATTGGCAGGGATGCAGGCCATGGAGATGACGGTAACTTTGATGAAGACCACAATTCAACGCAGCCTCTTTGCGGCCTGCCTCGCCGGTCTTGTTACAACACCACAAGCCCACGCCGCTCATCACCATCACCACCATAAAGCAGCTACAGCAACTTCAGCCAAAGCGCCGCACGCCGCTACCCATCATACTGAGGCAGCCCAGCATACACATGCGGAACATGCTCCCCACAAGCACCATCCCCACACGCGCAGTGCTCAGCATTTAGCCGCTGGGGCGGTCGCCGGGGCAGGGGCCGCGGCCATCGCAGCACACGCTCCTTCAGCATCAGCCGCACCAATTGCACCACCCCAGCAAGCAGCGACACAAACCGCGCCGCAGGATAATACGGACAAAGGAAGCAATACTGGTCTTCCCCTGCCGCGCTACGCAGCTCTACGCGCCGACAAGGTGTATCTCCGTAGAGGGCCCGGTGACCGTTATCCTATTGACTGGGTCTATCATCGCCGCGGCCTACCTGTAGAAATAGAGCGCGAATTTGACGTCTGGCGTTTGATTGAGGATTCCGACGGCGTCAAAGGTTGGGTCCATCAAGCCACCCTGTACGGGAGTAGGACTTTCGTCATTCCCGGCCTTGCAGCACAAGGCAATGCCGCACAACCCAACGAAGCCAGCGAGCGTGAAGGAGACCATATCGGTCGCGCTGATGCGCGCGTCCTTGGCTACGTTACCAATCAGAATGAAGCCCGGTTGCAGAAAGACGGTACTCAATTAATGAGCCGTGCCGACGATGACAGTGACGTTGTCGCGGTGCTGAAACCAGGCACGGTAGGCAATATAAAAGCCTGCCCAACCGCCACGCAGTGGTGCCATGTCGTCGTAAAAGGATACGAAGGATGGCTGCCACGGCGTTCCCTCTGGGGATTGCTCCCCGGAGAAACCATACAGTCCAATTGAATACATAAACACGAGGACGCCCAGAGATGACATCCAGTTTACATCATCGCCGCACAAGGATCGTCGCAACACTTGGCCCGGCTTCGTCCTCGCCTGAAATGATCCTTTCACTCGCTCAAGCGGGCGTAAACGTCTTCCGCCTGAACTTTTCTCACGGCGCACATGCAGATCACGGCGAACGCCATGCTGCAATTCGCGCCGCTGAAGAAAAGCTCGGCCGTCCTCTCGCTGTTTTGGCTGACCTACAAGGCCCCAAATTGCGTGTTGGCGTTTTTGAAAACGGTCCCGTCTTTTTGAAAGAAGGTCAGCGCTTCCGCCTCGACCTCGATAAGACACCAGGCACAATTGACCGCGTTAATCTTCCGCACCCTGAAATTATTTCAGCGGCCGAAGTCGGCAGTCATCTGTTGCTCGACGATGGCAAACTCAAGATCCGCGTCGTTGAAAAGCAATCTGATGCGCTCATCACGGAAGTAGTCGTCGGTGGCAAGCTCTCCGAGCGCAAAGGCGTTAACGTTCCAGACGTTGCTCTGCCTATTCCAGCTCTGACGGAAAAAGACCGTAAGGATTTCGACTTCGCACTTTCTTTGGGTGTAGATTTCGTTGCGCTCTCTTTCGTACAGCGTCCAGAAGACGTGGAAGAAGCCAAGAAAATTGCCAATGGCCGCGCATGGATCATTACGAAGCTTGAAAAGCCTCAGGCCATGGACGCACTTGAGCCAATCGTGCGCCTCTCTGACGGCATCATGGTGGCACGCGGTGACTTAGGCGTGGAGCTTCCACCGGAAGAAGTCCCGGTCGCTCAAAAGCGTATCATCACACTTGCGCGCGAACTTGGACGCCCAGTGATTGTCGCAACGCAGATGCTTGAGAGCATGATTGAAAGCCCAAGCCCAACGCGTGCAGAGGTTTCAGACGTCTCTAATGCTGTATATGACGGTGCCGATGCCGTAATGCTCTCCGCTGAGAGTGCTGCAGGCAAATACCCACTCGAAGCTGTATCTATCATGGCCCGCATTGTGTCGCGCGTTGAGCAAGACAAAGAGTGGCGTCATCGCATCGACACCGCCCGCCCAAAGTCTGAAGGCACCATCCAGGGCGCTATCGTTCAGGCAGCATGGCAGGTCAGCCGTGAACTGCACACTAAAGCGATTGCAGCGCACACACGCAGTGGCCGCGGTGCACTGATTATGGCGCGTGAACGTCCAACAAGCCCGATTTTGGTTCTAACACCTGACGTAGTCGTTGCTCGTCGCCTTTGCGTTGTCTGGGGAACATTCCCGCACGTCGTAGAGCGGGAACGCCAAGCCCACGGTATCGAAGACCTCGCCACACCAGCAGCAGAACTGGCGTTGTCACATGGCTTCTGTCAAAAAGAAGACCACATACTTGTGCTAGCTGGCCTGCCTTACGGCCATTCAGGCAGCACAAACACGTTGCGCGTTATCAAAGCCTAAAACTAACCCCTTTGAGCCTCAGCTTTAAAAAGCTGGGGCTCAAGCTTGTTTGTTCTGTATCAGTGTCCGCCTTATCGAGCGGCCACGTTTTATTTTTTCTGTTATGGCGTCATCATCGCCATCGCGAATGGCGTCAGCCATGGACTGAACATCCCGCAGAAAGCGGTCTAATGTTTCCAATAATACATCACGATTAGCTGTGAAAATATCCCGCCACATGACCGGATCTGAGGCTGCTATGCGCGTAAAATCCCTGAAGCCTGAGGCTGCGTAATCCAAAACGGCTGACCTCATCTCCGATGATAAATTATCTGCTGTATCGCAGATGGTAAAAGCTAGAAGATGGGGTAAGTGGCTGACCATCGCACAGATACGGTCATGCTCGTCCGCCTTTATAAATTTAACTCGCGCCCCACAAAACTCCCAAAAATTTTGCATTTTTCCGCAGGCCCATGGAGCCGTCTCTGGTGTAGGAATAAGCAAAGCCCACCGGTTTTCAAAAAGCTCGGCAAAACCGGCATCTGGCCCAGAAAACTCCGTACCAGCCATTGGGTGAGAAGGAACGTACTCTACACCATGTGGGAGAAGGGAGAGAATACTACTGTCTAACTCCCCACGTACCGATGCTACATCCGTTATTATTGTACCGGGCCGCAAATGTGGAGAAAGGCTTCTTACAACATTCTCAATGGCACGAACGGGCACCGACACAACGACACAGTCTGCTTCTTCTGCCATTGCCGGTTCGGTCGTAACGCTATCGGCGAGGCCTAATTCCTCAATACGCTTTAAAACAGCCGGCTCTTTATCCATGACGATTAAGCGCTCAGCCAATTGCCCGGTCGATCTTGCACGACGTAAAATTGAAGAGCCAATTAATCCCGGCCCTATAACCATTAACGTCTTAAAAAGAGGCATGTTCTTAGGCCTAAAATGATCAAATTATAAATTAACTTGCACTCGACGCCTGTGCACGAAGGCGCCGCACTTCAACAAACTGCCAGTATAAAAGCACGGGTATGCCAATCATCAGATCCCGTCCGCGCCGCAGAAGGGACAAGCTCAAAGCAATTTCAGGGTCGATGCCAAACATCATACCCAAAGCAACATAGGCAGCTTCCTGCACACCTAAAGCAGCTGGGACCAAGAAGCCTGCCGACATAATTCCACAGACAACCCCCTCAATTGCAACTGCAGATATAAAGCTTGCATGTGCTCCCAAAAGGGAGAGAGCCAAGCAAGTCAAACCTGCGCCAGCCATCCAGCATAAAAAATGGGAAAAAGCGCCAAGCGCAATACGATCCGCACGTCCCCACAAGGTTTCCAACCTATCCTGAAAGACTGCAGTGTCGTCAATTAGGTTTTCACTCCACCCAGCAGCGATGTGTTTGCCCAGGAATTGAGCACTGCGTTGGAGTACATTTCCCCCTCTTAGCTGCGTCCAAATAAACGCAGCTATGGCGAGGCTTAGAATCGCCATCCCCACAGATAGAGGCCAGATGAAACGGGCCGCTCCATCGTGACCGACGAGACAAAGCACCGCCAACAAAACAAAGGCAATCTGGCCCAACACTTCTGTTGTGATATCAACTAGATTAGCCGCGACACCTTCTGGCCAGCGCAGCGTCTCACCATCCATGCTGACGGGGTTTCGGCCCGCAAGAGTTGCACGCACGCCAATGGCAATTCCGCCTAATTGCGAAAATGGCAGGCACGTCCCTGCTGCATCCCGTACAAGACGAGCACCAGTCAAACGAATGGCGCTGATCTGTGGGACGGACCCCTTCCACGCCAAACCCAATCCGACATCAACGCATAATTGATATCCGACGATAAGCAGGAACCCACCAATGCCCACTTTTTCAAGGGCTTGGAGGACGGGATGAATACCTGCACGGGCGGCAATAATTGTAAAAAGAACCAAGCCAAAGCAGGTGAGGAGGATGGGGAGTGTTTTTTTCAAGGCTTTCGTCACAAATCGTTCGCAAACGCTCTAGCCTACCGTTTGGGATTATTCCACCCTCTCAAGCGCTTTCCCGGTCGATCTTCGGTCAGTATGATAATAACATATTAGCCACTTGAACGTCGTTTACCGATGGTCTCATCCAGTTTCAGGAGCGCTACGACGCATGAAAGATATTACGCTCATTACGGGAGCAACCGGATTCGTAGGCTCTGCCGTTGCCCGCACCCTTCAAGAACGCGGCCATAAGTTACGCCTCATGGTACGACCTACTTCGGACCGCACCAACATAGCCGAACTCGATGCTGACATTGTCGTAGCCGATTTTTCTGACCCAGCTAGCCTCGCGCGGATCATGACAAACGTAAAATACGTTTTCCATGTCGCTGCTGATTACCGTCTCTGGGTACCTGACCCAGATGTCATGATGCGTGCCAACGTCGATGGGACGCGCAATCTAATGATCGCGGCGCAAGATGCCGGAGTAGAGCGCATTGTTTATTGCTCCTCTGTCGCAGCGCTTGGCTTGCGTTCAGACGGCATCCCAGCCGACGAGACCACACCAATCAGCGAGGATAAAGTTATTGGTGTATACAAGCTCTCCAAATACCGCGCCGAACAGGTTGTCCTCGACTTAATCAAAACACGCAATCTTCCCGCAATTATCGTCAATCCTTCAACGCCAGTTGGCCCGCGCGACATTAAACCAACGCCAACCGGGCAAATGGTACTCGATTGTGCTGCAGCCAAAATGCCCGCTTATGTCGAGACTGGCCTGAATATCGTGCACGTCGATGACGTCGCTGAGGGGCACGCTCTAGCGCTTGAGCGCGGAAAAATCGGTGAAAAATACATCCTCGGTGGCGAAAATATGTCGCTTGGTGAACTCTTCAATCTTGTTAGTGAAGTTGCCTGTGTGAAACCACCGCGCATAAAATTACGGCAATCTTGGCTTTATCCTGTTGCGCTCGTTTCAGAATGGCTGGCAAGAGGCTTTAAAATCGAACCCCGCGTTACACGAGAAACACTCGCTATGTCACGGAAGTTAATGTATTTTTCTTCACTTAAAGCCCAACGTGAACTGGGATACGCACCACGCCTCGCACGAGACGCAGTCACGGACGCAGTGTCTTGGTTCCGTTTGAATGGACGCGTTCAATAATGTTGCGTACAGGTTCAGCACTCACCAGTCTCGGGGCGTGGATCTACCTTAGCCTGTTTCACGGGCGCTTTTGGCAGGGTGGCCCCATGCTGGCCGCACGGGAAACACCTCCATCTCCGCCAGACATCGCCATTGTGGTCCCCGCACGCGACGAGGCGGAATCCGTTAAAGCATGCCTTACATCGCTCCTAGAGCAGGATTATGCGGGCAAACTCTCCGTTATACTCGTTGATGACAACAGCACTGATGGTACAGGCGAGCTCGCACGCTCTGTTGCTGACCCTCTACAGCGCCTGACAGTTCTCACGGGTGCTGACAGACCCGAAGGATGGAGCGGAAAGCTCTGGGCTGTTCATCAAGGGGTACAATGTGCATTAGAGAACGTTGGGCAGCACGGTTACATTCTCTTGACTGATGCCGACATACTGCACGCTCGCTCTCACCTTTCTACTCTTGTCTCAAAAGCCCGCGAAGACAATCTCGACCTCGTGTCGGAAATGGTAGCGTTAAACTGCGAAAGTTCTGCCGAGCGCTTTCTGGTTCCCGCATTCGTTTATTTCTTTGCGATGCTCTATCCGTTCGCACGCACGGCCAATCCAAGTTCAAAGGTTGCTGGCGCTGCGGGAGGGACGATTTTACTGAGACGTCGTGCCCTAGAGCGTATTGGTGGCATAGAAGCGCTTAAAGGCGCTTTGATAGATGACTGTACACTCGCGGCACATGTAAAGCGGAGTGGTGGGCGGCTATATCTCGGCCACAGCACACAGGCTTGGTCTATACGGCCCTATCAAGGTGCCCACGACATATGGAAAATGATAGCCCGCACAGCCTATGTCCAACTGCGCTACTCTCCACTTATTTTAGTCGGCACAATAGTCGGCATGGCTTTGATCTGGCTTTTGCCAGTCGCTTTTGCCCTGTTTGCTAAAGGCCGTGCGAAAAAGATTGGTCTGATAACTTATCTTCTTTCCTGCGCAACATTTGTTCCCACTCTCCGCCGGTTCGAATTGTCTCTGTGGCGCGCACTACCACTTCCTCTTGTTGCGGCTTTTTACATGGCTGCCACGATTGGTTCTGCTATCAATCACCATCGCGGATCAGGAGTGGAATGGAAAAATCGCGCTTATAAGGATAGTGCAGCATGAGTAATGACAGCATTTGGGGTGATAAAGACGTCACCTCTGCCAAGGGGAAGGGGGATGAAAATTTTCCCGTTGGCTCTTTACTCATCGCCAAGCGTCATCGGCCGGTTGTTTATACTTATTATAACTTCGCCCGTGTCACCGACGACATGGTCGACACAACTGAACTCAAACCAGCCGAAAAAATTGCACGTTTGCGCGGCATGGCATCCATCATAAGGGGTGAAGTTGAGGCTCCACTCCGGGCTGACTTGCAAACAGCAGCCAAACTTCGCACGGCTTTAATTGAGCGGAAAATTCCTCTGGAGGTTGCAACCGACCTAACAGAGGCTTTCTGCATTGATGCTGAGAAGAACCGCTATAACACTTGGGAAGAGTTGCTGCATTACTGCCGCTACTCAGCCAATCCGGTAGGCCGCTTTTTGCTGCATCTGCATGGAGAAATAGCTGAAGCGTTTGCTCCGGGAGATGCGCTAAGCAGCGCTCTACAAGTCCTGAACCACATTCAAGATGCCGCAGATGACCTAAAAATATTGGATCGTTGCTATATTCCTCTGCCTTGGTTGGCGGAAGAAGGCGTCACGATTGATGACCTGAGACTGGTTCGATCCAAACCGGGATTGAGGCGCGTATTTAACCGCTTGCTAGACGAAGTGGACGCCTTGAACCGTGAGGCACGCATTCTGCCTCACCTTATTCAAGATCGTAGAATGCGCTTAGAGGCAGCTGTAATTGTGCAGCTTTCTCATGCCCTCGCGCATCATTTACGGTTTAATGATCCAATTGAGGGGCGCGTATCTTTGACTAAAAAAGATGGATTAAAAGCTCTAATTTTTAGCAGTAAATATCTTTTATAAACAAATCACTGCCTGCAAAGAGAAGTTCTCTGCAGGCAGTGATTTTAAAAAATTAGGCTGTAATAATTCGATCAAGCGCAGCACAGAACGCTTTCATTTCGGCCATAGAGCCAACCGTAATACGGGAAGCATTCGGCCAAACCGGCCAAGAACGACCGATCAAGATTTTTTCCTTCAAGAAAGCGTCTTTGATCGGAGCAGCAGGGCGTTTCCAGTCAATTACAAACATGTTTGCATCTGAAGGGATGTAGCTGATGCCACGCTTTTGCAAATGCGCAAACGTCATGTTTCGCGCGGCAATCATCTCGTGCTTACGCGCTTCAATATCATTATGCATCGTCAGGCTTTTTGTTCCGCAAGCTACTGCTGGGATCGGAAGCATATAGCTCTGATTTTCACCGTCGTAGCGCATCATTTTCTGATGCAAGTCAGGACGCGTAATGCTCAAGCCTAAGCGTAGACCAGCCATTGCAAACATCTTGGAGAATGTGCGGAGGACCACAACATCCTTGCCTTCGCGCACCAGGGACAGGGCACTCGGCGTATCGGAGAAATGGATGTACGCCTCGTCGACAAGTACAATCGCATCCTTCGGCTTATTCTCAACAAGCCACGTAATGTCTTCTAGAGGAGTAACGGTGCCGGTAGGGTTATTCGGGTTACAAATGTAGTAAACACCGGCATTCGGGTTGGCCTTCAACATAGCCCGAACGTCAGTCTTGTAGCCGTTCTGAGGGTCTAGTGGCACTTTTGTAAGGGGAATGTTCAACCATTCTGCTGTGACCCAACCAGCTTCATAGCTCGGATCAGCCGTCACCAAGCCGCGCGTTGGTGAACAGAAGGTCACGATTGTACGACACAGCGGATCTGAAGAACCACCCCAAGGCATGACGGTTTCTTCCGGCATGTTTTCGGTAGACGCAAAAGTTTTAATCAAATTCGTCCGCATATTCCCTGTCGGGTCATAGCGGTTACCATGAAATACCGCTTCAGCGCCGAGCTTTGCTGCCGCCGGGAAGGGGCCAGTCCAGCATTCGTTGCTGCCAATGCGGACCAACTTCGTAACATCTTGTCCTGCTGGCAGTGCTGTCATCGCACGTGCATGTGCGTTTCGGAGCGTCGCTTTGAAAGCCAGTCCTGCGCCCAAAACCGCGGCAACACGGCCTAGATTGCGGCGGGAATAACCACGAGCGAGAAGGTCTTCACGGCCTTCAATCGATAAAGTGTCGGACATATTGGCTCCGGTTTTGAAATATTATCGAAACATATTAATATCGAAACGACATACCTTGAAAAGCCCCTTTTTTACGTTTTCTGATCGGGGTACCGTTTTTTATAAAATACTACTGTTTGTGACAAAAAATTTTATTCTCAGCCCATTTTATTTGATGTCTTGGGACCAATTTCTGCACTCACACGGCCACTCTTTGTCTTATGCATGGTTTAAGGCTATGAAACGAACACCATTGTGTCAGGAGAAGAGCGAACATGGTTTTTGGTAGATTGTGCGCCGCACCCGGCCTCCCTTGCGCGCAGGCTGACCTAGATCATGTAGCCTCAGTCGTCATCCGCTCGGGTACGTCCTTTGGGAAGGGGATGAAAATACTCCCAACGCCACGTAGACAAGGCATGTTTGCCGTTTATGCATTCTGCCGCGAAGTCGATGACATCGCAGATGGTGATACACAGGTCGCAGACCCGGCCGCAGCACTTGCTGAGTGGCACAGCCGGGTAGATTACCTCTTCGAGGGAGAAACCCGAAATGCACTTGATCGCGTGCTAGTCGCAACCATCGTCCGTTTCGGCTTAAAGGCCAAGGATTTTCACGACGTCATTGACGGTATGATTATGGACTGTGGCGATCCTATCGTTGCGCCGGACGAAAAAACCTTCGATCTCTATTGTGACCGCGTAGCCTCCGCCGTGGGAAGGTTATCCGTCTGCGTTTTCGGTGACACTTCAGATGCAGCGCGAAAAGTAGCCTTCCACCTCGGGCGCGCACTACAGATTACCAATATTTTGCGAGATATCAGTGAGGATGCAGCGCGCGGCCGCCTCTATCTCCCATCGGAACTTCTCGAACGCTTTAACGTCCCATCCTCTCCTGCTGAAGCACTGTACGCACACGGATTGAATCCGCTTTGCCATGTTTTAGCTCGTCGTGCCCAAGACCATTTCCGTGATGCACAAATCGCTATGCACGGTTGCGCGAAAAACGCCATGCGGCCCGCTAGGATGATGGCTGCGTCCTATCTCCCGATTTTGGCAGCGCTCATCAAAAGAGGATGGAAGAATCCAGAAAATCCGCCAAAAATTTCCAAATCATGGCGCGCTGCGCGTGCGCTCATTGCTTACGTGAAGTGAAGATAGGTCATAATCAAACATGAGTCGTGTGCATATCATCGGCGGTGGATTAGCTGGTTTATCCGCCGCGGTAGAACTCGCAGCGCAGGCGCAGGTATGTGTCTATGAATCCGGCCCAGCTTGTGGCGGCCGCGCCCGTTCGTTCTACGACCGCTCACTAGACGCCATAATTGACAATGGTAACCACCTTCTACTTTCTGCCAACAGCCTCACTTTCCGTTATTTGGACTTAATCGGCTCCCGCCACACACTCATAGGCCCAGGCAAGCCGATCTTCCCCTTTTTCGACCTCTCCAAACATCGCGGTTGGACGCTGCGCCTTTCAGGTGGGAGAATTCCATTCTGGGTGTTACCCGGGGGGAGGCGAGTACCGGGAATGAAACTCCGGGAATTGAGCGCACTTTTAAAAATAGTACGATCAAAGTCCGACAAAACCGTCGCGTCGTGCCTTGGTAATGGTCCCTTTAGCCAGAAGCTTCTAGAGCCTTTTGCCGTCTCTGCTCTGAATACCGACATTCAAACTGGCAGTGCACGCCTACTGGGTAACATTGTTCAAAAATCGCTCGCTCTGGGCGGGAAAGCCTGCATACCCTTTTTCCCCGAAATCGGTCTCTCCGAGACTTTCGTTGACCCTGCGATTAGCTACCTAGAACGGTATCATGCTCAGATTCACTACGGAACAAGAGTAACGGCACTGCATCAGGACAAAGGCCGCATAACGAGCATCACAACATCGGGCGGCGAAGTAGCCGTGGAAGAGGGGGATCACGTCATCCTCGCCGTTACCGCGCCTGTTGCCAAAAATCTACTACCCGACATACCCGCGCCAGACGAATTTGAGAGCATAGCTAATGCACATTTTCGCCTGCCAACAGAAATCAACGCCCGTGGGGTCGTACAGAAAGCGCGCTTTATCGGCCTCGTCGGCGGTGTATCCGAATGGCTCTTTCTGAAGGGAAATGTATTATCCGTCACGGTTAGTGCCGCCAATCGTTACACCGAGCGGGATTCAAGCGAAATGCTTGCAACAATTTGGTCAGAAATCCGCCGAGCACTGGACCCGGTTTTGCCATCACCATTGCCAGTTGCAGTCCCTCCAGCACGCTTGTTACGCGAAAAACGAGCGACCTTTGCCGCAACCCCCGCTCAAGATGCAAAACGCCCATCCGCAACCGAGGCGCAAAGTGCACTGGGCATAGCAAATCTCTCTCTGGCCGGAGATTGGACGCAGACACAATTCCCTTCAACTATCGAGGGTGCCATTCAATCTGGCTTGGTTGCTGTATCCGCCGCCGGTTTCCGTTCCCGCGTTTCTGTCACATGACGTTATGATGACAAACACGATAGAACACGTTAGTAAGACGAATTAGCTAAAAAATGGCCCTAAACGGTCATGCAGCAAGAACAAACATGCCTGAAAACAAAAAGAGGAGCGGCGAGTGAGCGAAACTTTGGTGCGCGAAAAAACGGACGACGCGACAATCAACACCGCGGCGGTCGAGCGGGCCATCACAAGCGCCCACCAAGCTCTCGGCGGCCGTCAAAAGGCTGACGGACATTGGATCTTCGAACTTGAAGCCGATGCGACTATTCCCGCAGAATATGTTCTCCTCGAACATTACCTTGACCGCATCGACACCGAGCGTCAGGCTAAGATCGGGGTATACCTGCGCCGCATCCAAGGCAAACACGGCGGATGGCCGCTTTACCATGATGGTGGCTTCGACCTGTCAGCCAGCATAAAGGCCTACTTCGCGCTCAAAGCAATCGGTGACGACATTGATGCGCCACACATGGCGCGTGCACGCGAAGCGATTTTGGACCATGGTGGCGCAGCGCGTAGCAACGTCTTTACACGCTTTCAACTAGCTCTTTTTGGCGAAGCACCGTGGAGCGCGACGCCCGTAATGCCTGTTGAACTCATGTTGCTGCCACGAAAAGCCTTCTTCTCGCTGTGGAACATGTCGTACTGGTCACGCACAGTGATCGCGCCTCTTCTTGTGCTGGCCGCACTACGACCAAAAGCTATTAATCCACATAAAGTCAGCGTCCGCGAATTATTCGTGCAACCGCCCGAGGATGTCAAAGACTGGAACCTCGGCCCATTCCGTTCGAAATGGGGGCATGTTTTCAAACATGTAGACACGGTTCTTCGTCCGATCGTACCGCGTATCCCCCGCAAAATTCACGACAAAGCAATTCAGGCTGCAATCGATTTTATTGAGCCACGGTTGAGCAAAGGTGGCCTAGGGGCAATCTACCCGGCAATGGCAAACGTCGTCATGATGTACCGTGCATTGGGCGTGCCTGATAATGACCCTCGCGTCGAAACTGCTTGGCAGTCTATTCATGACCTCTTGGTCGAGAAAGAAGACGAAATTTACTGCCAGCCCTGCGTTTCGCCCGTGTGGGACACGGGCCTTTCAGGCTTAGCCATGATGGAAGCCGCGACAGGCCCACGAGCCACTAAGCGGGACGAGACAATTGAAGCCCTAAAACGCAGCGCTTCTTGGCTCCGTGATCGGCAGATCTTGGACGTAAAAGGAGATTGGATCGTTAACACGGCACCGGATTTACGTCCGGGCGGTTGGGCATTCCAATACGAAAACGACTACTACCCAGATGTTGACGATACCGCGGTCGTTGGCATGCTGCTTCACCGTCTGGATCCAGAAGGCAATAAAGAAGCCATTGAGCGTGCTCGTGAATGGATCATCGGGATGCAAAGCACCAATGGCGGCTGGGGCGCGTTCGACATCGATAACGATATGGACTTCCTAAACCATATCCCATTTGCTGATCATGGCGCGCTACTCGACCCACCAACAGCCGACGTCTCCGCACGCTGCGTTTCGTTCCTTGCCCAACTTGGGCATACGGAAGACCGACCAACTATTGAGCGTGCATTGGCATATTTGCGCCAAGAGCAGGAAGAAGATGGAAGTTGGTTCGGCCGCTGGGGAACCAACTTTATTTATGGCACGTGGTCTGTTTTGTGCGCCCTGAATATTGCTGGCATTCCTCATTCTGATCCCATGATTCAGCGCGCGGTTGCGTGGTTAAAGCGCATGCAACGTGAAGATGGCGGATGGGGCGAAGATTGCGCATCCTATGAAGGAGCCGCCTCTGGCCAATACAAAGAGAGCCTACCCTCACAAACCGCGTGGGCTGTTCTGGGCCTGATGGCCGTCGGAGAACGTGACAGCGATGCCGTTAAAAATGGCATTCAATTCTTGGCGCAAGCCCAAGACGAACATGGTGAGTGGCACGAAGAGCCCTATAATGCCGTTGGTTTTCCAAAGGTATTTTACCTACGCTACCATGGCTACAAACAATTCTTCCCATTAACGGCTTTGGCACGTTACCGTAACCTTGGTGACAGCAATACTGGCCGTGTAGAGGTTGGTTTCTGATGTTAGGGGTACTTGTAGGGCTGCGTCAGGAAGCGCGCATTATTCGACGCTTCCTCCCAGACGTTCCAATAGCACTTAGCCACGCAGATCCAGAGCGGGCAAAAAAAGAAACCCAACGCCTTCTAGATGTGGGGTGCACCAAGCTCTTATCTTTCGGTTGCGCTGGTGGGTTACAGGAAGAACTTGCACCCGGCACCGTAATTATTGCGGACCGCGTTAGCGTCAATGGAGAAGACTTTTCTACTGATGCTGCACTGAGCCACGCATTCGGCGCGGATTTTGTGCTTCAAGGTGGTGTTTTACACAGTGACGCTTTGGTCTCGACCATTGATGAAAAACGAAGCCTTGCCAGAGAAACTCAGTGTTTAGCCGTCGATATGGAGAGCGGTTTTGTAGCAAAATCCGGCCTACCTTTTGCCGTACTAAGAGTAATTTGTGATGATGCTGAGCGTGATCTCCCGCCAGCTGCCGTTGATGGCATGAAGGCTGGCAAAGTGCACATTGCAGGGCTCTTAAAATCGCTTATTCGCCGGCCCACGCAAATACCGTCGTTGATTGGCATGGGACGTGACGTAGCGCTTGCTCAGAATGAAATTCTGAGGTTTTTAACAGAAAACCCGCCACCACTCGACGTGGCGTAAATTTAGGCGGCCCTAATTTTTAGGGCCGCTTGATTAATTATTCGTCTTTTAACCGCTCAGGGCGAAAGCCCGTGGCTACAACATACAACTCACTTGATTCTTTGCGTGATGCAGGCGGCTTAACGTGGCGCACTGTAGCAAAGGCCGTTTTCATCGAATCTAGCATTTCCTTCTCAGATCCGCCTTGGAAAACCTTGGCAACAAAACTTCCACCCTCAGCTAAGACCTGAAGCGCAAAGTCGAGCGCACCCTCGGCCAACCCCATAATGCGCACGTGGTCCGTCGCAGCGTGGCCTGTCGTATTTGGTGCCATGTCGGACATAACGACATCGGCAGGTCCGCCAAGGATTTCTTTCAGCCTGTCTGGCATGGCAGGGTCCGTGAAGTCCCCTTCGATAATTGTTGCACCTGCCACAGGATCAACCGGCAACAAGTCAACGCCGGCTATGTTGGAAGCTCCGCGCTTAACCGCTACTTGTGTCCAACCCCCGGGGGCAGCCCCGAGATCAATAACTTTAACGCCCGGCTTCAATAATGAAAAACGATCGTCAATTTCGATAAGCTTAAAAGCCGCTCGCGAGCGCCAGCCCTGCTTACGCGCAGCTGCTACATAAGGATCGTTAAGCTGACGGTTAAGCCACCTTTGTTGTGCTGTAGTACGGCCGCGCGCGGTCCGAAGCGTAATGCTTTTATTACGCGCCGTTTTAACGGTTGCACCGTCTTCTGTTGAGGAGGCAACGCCCGGTGCTGCCGCACTTTTTAAGGCTTTGCCGGGAACACGCTTTGGAGCGTCTTTTTTCTTGCGGGGACCAGAGGGGGAGCGAGGTGGTTTCATAACGTCACATAATTATTCAAAAAACCGGCAGCTTTGGTTGCCGAATAGGGCTTAGCGAAGCGCGACACCCCCATGCGGCGCCGTACTGATGCAGAATGCAACGCGTGATCACGCGCCATTCGGGCTAACATACCATCACGTAGGCCCCGGTCTGCAATGGTAACCTGTTCAATTGGCCACATTTGATGAATTGCTTCAAAAATTGCGCAACCTGGCAACACATACCGCGAACGGTCTGGCCCGACACATGGGTGAGCGGCCAAACCCTGCGGCCCCAACTCTCGCAAAACTTGAATCGCTTCGCACATGGTTGAACCGGGCAGGGTGGCACCGTCTATCATTGCCCGATTATAACGGGGAAGGGCCAAAGCTACACCCGCCAATGTTGTCACTGTCCCTGACGTACCAATCAGGCGCGTCCGTCCCTGCATTACCTCTCGGTATATACAGTGGACTGATTCAAACGGAGCTAATTGTTCACAAACATGAGACACCATTTCATCATACGATGAACCGTGGCCTCTGCCGAAGGTCTCTTCTAACGAAATAACACCGATCGGTATGCTCGTGGTCCCGATAAGCGTGTGCTCGGAACGCTTTTGATCTAAACGAACCCACGCAATTTCCGTAGAACCGCCACCAATATCAAACAGGACCCCGCGTTCGGCCTCTTGCGCAGCGGGACAATGGTTGAAAAGTCCTGAGCAGCTTTCAACGGCAAGTTCGGCTTCTTCACGTGGGCTTATGATATCAATCTTCAGACCAGTCTCACGGAAAACGCGCGAAAGAAAATCTTTACCATTTCCTGCACGGCGACATGCTTCCGTCGCTACAGCGCGTATTTCGGTAAGTGGCCATTGGTGAAGCCGCTCTGCACAGATACGCAGGGCCTCAATAGTCCTATTCATGGCGTCGTCAGCTAGGCGACCACTGACTTTCAAGCCTTCACCCAAGCCAACGCAACGATTAAAACTGTCTACCACCCGAAAACCAGAGCTGGTACGTGCAGCAATCATTAAGCGGCAATTATTGGTGCCTAAGTCTATCGCGGCAAAGAACGGACCAGACGGGCGACTAGGCACAGCGCGTAATTGTGCATCCCCCATCATCTCCATTCCCCGTTCCTGCGCAGACATCACGTTGACTCCCAACAAAACCCTTATGGTTATTAATAATTCTACATGACGCCTAATCGCGCTTTGCTGCAAGGGGTGATTATTTTTTATCAAAAAAAATGAAAAAGCCCTTGCATGATTTAAATGGCACAGCTAGAAGCCAGATCACCGCTTGGGAGATAGTTTAGCGGTAGAACTACCGGCTCTGACCCGGTCAGCCCTGGTTCGAATCCAGGTCTCCCAGCCAAGAAACCCTATAAAATTCAAAACAGAAGTGTAATAAAAAAAACACTTCCTGTGTCCTCCAAAAATGGCTATGAGGACCCGCCAACGGCTGAGGCGGTCTTTGGCACGCCCAGCATCAAATACTTCGGCGCAACAGCGCCCAAAAAAACGGGGTATGCGGGCATGACCACATCTTCTTCAATTCACGATCGCATTCGCGAAGCGCTTGCCTATGACGACGTTTTAGTCGAGCCTGCGGAGTCATCAGTTCTCCCGGCACAAGCAAACACGCGTACCCGCCTTACACGGACAATCGAACTCAACATCCCACTTATGTCCTCTGCGATGGACACCGTAACCGAAGATGCAATGGCCATTGCCATGGCACAGCAGGGCGGTATGGGCGTCATCCACAAAAACCTCTCCGTTGAAGAGCAAGCCGAACAAGTTCGTCGCGTTAAGCGCTTCGAATCTGGTATGGTTGTAAACCCAATTACTGTCGGCCCAGACCAGACTTTTGCTGACGTGGAAGCACTAAAAGCCCGCCACGGCGTCTCCGGGCTGCCGGTTATTGAAGAAGGTAGTGGACGTCTTCTTGGCATTTTGACCAGCCGTGACATGCGCTTTAACACGGACCCCACAACGCGCGTCCGTGACTTAATGACGCATGAAAATCTGGTCACGGTACAAAATGGCGCCGCCCCAGATGAAGCACGTGCTTTGCTGCACCGGCACCGTATCGAAAAGCTTTTGGTTGTTGACAATGCACAGCGCTGCGTCGGCCTAATTACTGTTAAAGACATGGACAAGGCGATCACGCATCCTTTGGCCATTAAGGATAGCCAAGGACGTCTTCGTTGTGCAGCCGCCATTGGCGTTGGCCAAGATGGTCTGCAACGCGCTGATGCCCTCATTGCTGCTGGCGTTGACGTTCTGGTCGTCGATACAGCGCACGGCCACTCACGCGGTGTTCTGGAGACTGTTGCAAAGCTCAAAGCGCGTGACGCAGCCATCCAGATTATTGCAGGCAATGTCGCAACACCAGAAGCTGCCCGCGCCCTGATTGAGGCGGGCGTAGATTGTGTCAAAATCGGCATTGGACCAGGTTCTATTTGCACCACACGCGTCGTTGCGGGCGTCGGAGTACCTCAATTCTCCGCAGTCATGGAAACAGCTGAAGCGTGCCATGAGCATGGTATTTCGGCAATCGCAGATGGTGGCCTGCGTACATCAGGCGATATCGTAAAAGCGATCGGCGCTGGCGCGGATGTCGTGATGGTCGGTTCGCTTTTAGCTGGCACGGATGAAAGCCCCGGTGAAACATTCTTGTACCAAGGACGAGCTTACAAAGCGTATCGTGGTATGGGCTCCTTGGGCGCCATGGCAAAAGGCTCTGCGGATCGTTACTTCCAAGCAGAAGTACGCGACACGCTGAAGCTGGTCCCAGAAGGCATCGAAGGGCAGGTTGCATATAAGGGCGGCATGGCACCAGTCGTTCACCAACTGGTAGGCGGCCTCAAAGCTGGCATGGGTTACACAGGCTCAGCTACAGTCCCCGACCTGCAAAAACGCGCACGCTTCCGCCGCATCACAAATGCCGGTCTGCGCGAAAGCCATGTCCATGATGTCACGATCACACGTGAATCCCCAAATTATCGTCTGGATTAATCGTTAGAGAGGCTTCTTCCTCTCGCCATTCCGCCGGAAACCGGGTAGGGGGTCAACATGACCCCTGCAGCCCGCCTTTCTGGCGCGATTGATCTGCTTTGTGCGATCCAGAACGCCCCCCGCCGTCCTGCAGATGCGACGGCAAACGCTTTTTTCCGCGAACGCCGTTATATCGGTGGCGGCGACCGACGCGCTATTTCAACTATCGTATGGGACGTGCTGCGCAGCTGGCGCCGTTTACACTGGCATTTCTCAGACCTGACTGGCGCTATCTCACCTCGCTTACTTAGTGCTGCTAGCCTCATATTTCGTGGGGAAAGCATGGATCAGGTCCGCCTGATCTTTAGCGGCGATCGTTATGCGCCATCACCGCTGACATCCCGTGAAGATATTGCGCTTAAAAAACTTGAAGGCCGCAGCCTTTCAAACGCTAAGCAACCTCGAGCAGTGCGCCTTGAATACCCGGACTGGATTGAGCCAGTCCTGGCCGAAACATTTGGCAATAGGCTCGAAGCAGAGATGGAAGCGCTTTTAGAAGCGCCAACACTCGATCTGCGCGTCAACCTTCTCAAAGGGACACGTGACAGCGCAATTGCCGCACTACGCAAAGAATCGCTGCCAGCAGAAGCCACAGAGCTCTCCCCATGGGGAATGCGCTTGGATGGCAGACAGCCCGTAACAGCCGCGCAAGCGTTCCGTGATGGTCTGGTTGAGATCCAAGATGAAGGTTCCCAACTCGTCGTGCTCGCGGCGGATGCCAAATCTGAACATCGCGTGCTTGATTATTGTGCTGGCGCTGGCGGAAAAACACTCGCCCTTGCCATGACGATGGAAAATCGTGGCCATATCGTTGCTTGCGACGTGCACGAAAAACGACTTGAAGGTGCCGTAAAGCGATTGCGTAGAGCAGGCGTCCACAATGTGGAACGTCATCTCCTTACCAGTGGCGATAAATGGGCAAAGCGCCGTGCAGGTAGCTTTGATCGCGTTCTGGTTGACGCCCCTTGTTCCGGCACAGGCACATGGAGACGCAACCCGGATGCGCGCTTGCGCCTGACCAAGACTGATATCGAAGAGCTTTTGGTCAAACAGGCCGAAATTCTGGATCGGGCGGCAAGCCTCGTTAAGCCGGGCGGTCGCATGATCTATGCGACCTGTTCGCTTCTTGCCCAAGAAAATGGTAACCAGATTGCTGCTTTTCTAAAGCGCCGATCGGATTACCGTTTGCTGTCGGGCGATGAAATGCCGTCAACCTTGCCAGAAAAACTCCGTGAACGCGGATCATTCGCTTTGACACCAAAGCAAGATGGCACTGATGGCTTCTTTGCCTGCGTTATGGAACGCGCGGTTGAGAAGAAAGACGACGCCACATAATCAAAGCATCGACCATTCCAAGTTTGGGATGGTCGAAAGCCTCTGGCACACGCGCAAGCGTAGAAAACCCTAGAGCGTGCCAAAGAGCTATCGCACGCTCGTTAGTACTCACAACAAAATTGAATTGCATGGCTCGGTAACCTAGACGCTCTGCCTCTTGCAACGCGAACTCTGCCATTGCTCGACCTGCGCCAAAACCGGGAGAGGCAACAAAACCAGCATTTGCGGTATGTGAGCCTCCGCCCTGCTGATTATCGCGTATATAAAACGTGCCAACAATTTGTTGATCAGCGGTCAAAGCGACATAAACGCGATGCAGAGGCTGCATCCAGTACGACAAAACCTGACGCTGCGACCAGTGGCGGGGCAAAGCGTATGTTTCACCGCTTCGCATAACAGGCGCTAAGCAACGCCAGATTTCATCACGGTCAAAACTACGGGCAGGTCGTATAGTAAGCATAATATTAAGATTAAAGGGATGTTTGAACATTAGGCAAGCACAGGGCAGTAAGCTATGCTTACCCAAAACGTGAACCTGCCATTTAACGCACGGATGTTGACCCCCTTATGCCCCCTGATTTGCCCTACGATATATTTATCGGGATCGCTCTAACATTTGGTGCAGGCATTCTTGCTCAGTGGGCCGCTTGGAAGCTGCGTCTTCCTGCTATCGTATTATTATTCACCATTGGTTTGATTATTGGGCCAGGCCTAGGGCTCCTGCATCCATCTGAAAGTATGGGCTGGGTTTTCAGACCACTAGTATCGCTTCTCGTGGCTATTGTTGTGTTTGAAGGCGGCATGGCCTTAGACATCCGGCAACTCAGAGATGCTGGAGATGGTGTTTCACGCCTCACTATGGTGGCGCTCCCCATCAACTGGATTTTGGGCTCACTAGCGGCGCGTTATGTAGCTCATCTCGAATGGGGCACATCACTGCTCTTCGGCGCAATTATCGTTGTGACCGGCCCGACAGTCATTTTACCACTCCTGCGCAGCGCCAAACTCAAACCGCGGTTAGCAGCTTTTCTTCGTTGGGAAGCTATTGTCAACGACCCTTTGGGAGCCATTTTAGCCGCAGTCGTGCTGCAACTGCTCATCCTGCATGTTGATGTTCATACGAGCGTTTTCTTCACGGACACATTACCAGACCTTTTAACGGCTACAGGCCTCTCAGTCGTCGCGGGTATTGCGCCAGCGTATATGATCCGGACGCTATTTGTACGTGATCTCATGCCGGAGATTTTGAAAACACCAGCACTGCTAAGTGTGGCCCTTGTTCTTTTTTCTGCCTGCAACATGGAAATGGAAGGGGCAGGGCTTATTGCCGTCACCGTGTTTGGGATGGCCCTAACGAACTTGCATATTCCCGGCTTGGCAGAATTACGCAGGACTAAAGAATCGCTTGTCGTTCTTGTAGTATCGGTACTTTTCATTCTTCTTACGGCTGATCTGCAAAGAGGCGCTTTAGCGCATCTCTCAATTCCCATCATGGCCCTGACATTAGTTGTGCTTTTTGTCGTAAGGCCAGTCGGAATCTTCTTAGCTACACTGGGCTCCGACATGACATGGCGGGAGCGTGTATTCGTCGGTTGGATCGCTCCGCGTGGCATTGTCGCAGCAGCCGTAGCAGGTGCTGCAGGCATACGCCTGCACGATTCCGGCTATCATTCAGCCGATTTGATCATGCCAGCAGTGTTTAGCGTTATTGCTGTAACCATGCTTTTACACGGCTTTTCACTCCGGCCACTGGCACGCGCCATGAAGCTTTCTTTCTCGAGTGAACCCGCCTTGGCCCTCGTAGGGGCAAGTTCTTGGTCCATTAATCTGGCGCTAACACTCAAAGAGCAGAACATTCCTGTACTGCTCGTCGATAGCCGGGCGAGTGCACTCATGCCAGCAGCACGGCAAAAGATATCTGTTTTGAGGGCCGAACTACTTTCACAACACGGCCAGGAAGCCCTTGAAGAGCGACCTGCCGATTATCTCATCAGCACGACGGCTGACGGTATCTATAACGGCATGATTTGCGGTCACCTCGCGCCCGCTCTAGGACGCGAGCGCGTTTTCCAGATTAGCCCGGGTGTTTCACGGCTTGACCTTTACCACGGCCTGTCACGCGATGCCCGAGGTAAAGTACTGGGAGAACCAGCATGGAATTTCACCCTGTTTGAAAGCCTCTTCGACCAAGGCTGGCGCTTTACAGCCCAGACATCGACCGAAGACACAAGCTCGACATTCGGTAAACGCGAAAATAGGCTCGATTTACTCTTTATCCGGCGGAAAACAGGCATTTTTATCCTTTCGGCTGAAGACCTTAACCCAGCGTCCCCAGTAGCTGGTGATATCCTGATTTCCATGGTCCCACCAAAAGCACCTGAACCTAGTCCTGTAGAACAATAATTTCGCTCAACCCTTGCGCAAGAGCGGCACGCAAGTCCTGCTCTTGCAAGGCAATACAGCCTTCCGTGTAACCTTTAGAGGGCGGGAGATGTAAAAAAATGGCTGAGCCATTGCCCGGAACAACAGGGCTATCGTTCCATCCCAACACAACGCATATGTCGTAAGCATGGTCGGCGCGCCAAAGTTCCTCACACGAAGCTGGGTGCGGCAAGGTAACATGTTTGTTATAATCAGCATGACCAACATCATCACACCAACCATCATTCGGCGCCAAAGGCTCCACAATCAGACCTGCACCCGAAACAGGTTTCTGGACGCGATCCGCACGATAGAAGACTTTTCTTAACGAAAGTGCGCCAATTGGTGTCGCCATATCTCCCTCGGCTTTATTTTGCCGCAATCCTGCGCCACCTATCAAAGCTCGCAAGTTCTGGTTCCCGAACCGGACAAAAGGTTCCCCATTTTGAAATATCAAATTTGCTTTAATCATCTGGATATTCCCTTTCTGAAGCAAAATTGCCATAGTCTAGGCACGAGGATGTGTCTTGACTCTTTTGTACAAGTGGCGCCACCGCATGACCGGCGATGGTGCAACTTTCGGACGGGACAGGATACCCGATCAAAACAGGACGAAGACAGGTTATCATGACATCTTCCCGCCCCATTCTCGTTATTGACGACGATGATACACTTCGCCGTCTGTTGACAGAACAGTTGAAACACGGTGGTGAGCTTGACCCCGTGGAAGCCGCAGATCTTAAATCTGCCCGCGCATTGCTAGACGCCCCTGGCGCACGTTTTGATGCGATGCTGCTCGACATCACATTGCCAGATGGTGATGGACGCGACTTCTGCGCTGAATTACGCCGCCAAGGCGTCACAATGCCCATCATCATGCTGACAGGCTCAGATGCTGAGAGTGACGTTGTCCGCGGTTTAGACGCCGGTGCGAATGATTACGTTGCAAAGCCGTTCCGCGTTGCAGAACTTTTGGCACGTTTGCGCGCACAACTCCGAATCTTTGAAAATAGCGAAGACGCAATTTTCGAAATTGGGCCTTATGCGTTTCGTCCTTCAGCAAAACTGCTCATTGAAACGGCACGCAACCGCCGTATTCGCTTGACTGAAAAAGAAGCAGCCATTCTGAAATATCTTTACAGGGCAGGGCAGCGGGCTGTTTCTCGCCAACTTCTGTTAAACGAAGTTTGGGGGTACAACGCAGCCGTGACTACACATACCCTCGAAACGCATATTTATCGTTTGCGTCAGAAGATCGAAATAAACCCAGCCAAAGCCTCCATTTTGCTTACTGAAAACGGTGGCTACCGCCTCGACCCCAACGCACGGGTTACCAGCGAAGGGGCCGCCTAAAGCCGGGCTTTAGATTGTAAAGTCCATCACGACTGGAACATGGTCGGATGGACTTTCCCAATCGCGCGAATCTTTCAATACACGAAATGCTTTTACATTCGGCAGTAAGTCCGGTGTTACCCAGATGTGGTCAAGACGTCGCCCGCGATTAGATTTTCTCCAATCCCGGTTGCGGTATGACCACCACGTATACAGCTTCTCTGGCTCCGGTGTCACGTGACGCATAGCGTCAACAAAACCCGTCGCTAACCACGCATTCAGTGCCTCAACTTCCACCGGGGTGTGGCTAACTATCTTCAAAAGCTGCTTGTGACTCCACACATCGTGCTCACAAGGTGCAATATTTAAATCGCCAACGAGAACTGTTTTCTCAGCAGCCTGCTGAGAGCACCACTCGCGAGCTTCCTTCAAAAAAGAAAGCTTATGCGCAAATTTCTCATTTTCGTTGATATCAGGAATATCCCCGCCGGCGGGAACATAAAAATTATGAACGAGCACTTTAGCGTGCGGAAGGGAAACCCACGCAGCAACGTGCCTACTATCCCCACGTCCACACCAATTAGGAACGTCCAATACCCGTTCTAATGGGTGCCGCGAAAGTATGGCAACCCCGTTGTAACCCTTCATGCCCCAGTACACTTGATGCTCCCATCCAAGCTCTTGGAGTTTGTCAGCGGGAAAAAGGGGGTCTGGTACTTTCGTTTCTTGAAGGCAGATAACGTCCGGGCGCTCGTCCAGCGTCAATTGCGCCAGTAAGGGCAGGCGCAGACGTAATGAATTGATATTCCAAGTAACCAAACGCATAAGCGCTATGACCTTTTTATAAGATTTAAGTGCATCAAAAGGCGGCGGCCCCTTGCGGAAACACAAACAATCCCCACACTAAGAAACACTATGACAGCACCGACCAGCCCATTTCTGACCTTCGATACGCATATTGATATCCCTTGGCCAGACCAAGCCGATATGATGGCTCTTCAAACGCCGCGCAAAGTGGATTACCACAAATCGCGCAAGGGTGGGCTAACGACCCTATGTCTCGCCGCGTATATTCCGCAAGGCCCAATCACTGAGGCCGGACACGCCGAGGCTTTTGAGCGCGCACGTGCAATGCTCACAAGCATTACCGAACTTGAAAAACGCTCCACTCCTGAAACCCCACTCTCCATTTGCCGTACAGCAGAAAGCATCATCGAGGCCCGTAAAAGCAACGCTCTAGCCATCGTCCCAGTCATCGAAAACGGCTACGCTTTGGGAACTAACGTTGAAAATGTAGGGTTTTTCGCGCGAAATTTCGGTATTCGCTACATTACGCTCACGCATAATGGGCATAATGCAATCGCTGACGCCGCCATCGCGCGAGAGGATCTGGGAGACACGGACAGCCGCCACGGAGGCCTGTCATCACTCGGCCGCGAGATGATACAGGCAATGAATGATCACGGCGTTCTAATTGATGTCTCACACGCTGCACGCTCAACAATGATGCAAGCAGCTGAAGCTTCTTCAACGCCAATCGTGGCAAGCCATTCCTGTGCACGCGCTCTATGCGACCACCCGCGAAATCTAGACGATGAACAGTTACTGAAGCTGAGAGATACCGGCGGCGTGATACAGATTACTGCTATGGGTAGCTTTTTGCGCAAAGGTGGGGGAGGAACCCTTGAGGACCTCGTGAGCCACGTTCGATACGTCGCAGATAAGATCGGGGTCAGCCACGTTGGCGTCTCGTCGGATTTCGACGGTGGCGGCGGGATTGAGGGCTGGAACGACGCGTCGCAAACCGCGCATGTGACTCATGCACTACAAAGAGCTGGCTTTCATGGCGATGAGCTAAACGCTGTATGGGGCGGCAACATGCTCCGCCTCTTACACACCGCTGAAACCAAAGCACAATCTTTTGTGCCTCACGCTTCTTAAGCGATAGTGACGTCGATGAAAATCGGCGTCTATTGCCACAAACGCGGGTACTTGTCCACGGGCGTTTCTACCAATATGCGCTTTTTGTGCTCTTTCCAGCTTTACGGCCAACTTAGAAGAGAACGAAAGCAAAACTCGTTTAATATCAATAGCTTATCTTTTATGCCTAAAAAATAGGCAATCTAAGAGCAAGTCTGGAAGATCAAGGGCTTCATGATTCTGTCATGCCTCCACCCACAGACTTGTCCACAGGAACAGTGGATGATTAAAACGACGCCATGAATACCCGCCCGAAAGGTAAAATTCAGACCAAATGATAGAAAACACCCCCCTCGAAACGGCCGATACCCCTGTGGGAGTCGATGCTATACGCAATGCCCTCAAGACTATACCGCAGAACCCGGGCGTATACCGTATGTTGGGGAGTAAAGGTGAAGTCTTGTATGTGGGAAAAGCGCTAAACCTCAAAAATCGCGTCACGTCCTATTTGCGCATACAGCAACTCCCTGAACGTTTGCGGCGGATGGTGTCCCTGACAAGCAGCATGGAGATTGTTATCACCAATAGCGAAGCTGATGCTTTACTGTTGGAAGCCAACTACATTAAGCGCATGAAACCGCGCTTCAATATCTTATTGCGCGATGACAAAAGCCTGCCATGGCTAGTACTGACCGAAAGTCACGATTTTCCGCAAATTACAAAACAGCGCGGGAAACCCGTTAAGGGCGCCAGTTACTGGGGACCGTTCGCTTCGGCCTGGGCCGTTAACCAAACCTTGAACCTCATTCAGCGCAACTTCTTGTTGAGAACCTGCTCCGACGCAATGTTGAGCAGTCGCACAAGACCGTGCCTGCTCTACCAAATTAAACGCTGTTCAGCCCCATGCGTCGATCGTATTTCGGCCGCGGATTACGCTGGCCTTGTAGAGCAAGCAAGGCTTTTCCTATCAGGGAAAAGCACCGAACTGCACGAGCAACTTATTGCCGAAATGGAAGAAGCTTCAGCCTCTCTGGAGTTTGAAAGGGCTGCCTCTATCCGTGACCGGATTAGAGGGTTCACCGGGCTGCAACAGTCTGGCGTGATCAACCCGACATCACTTCCCGACACAGACGTCGTGACAATTTGGCAGACAGCCGGACAGAGCTGCATTCAAGTCTTTTTCATAAGAGGAGGACGCAACAATGGTAACCGTGCTTTTTACCCCTCTCATGACCCGGAAGAATCAGAAAGCGCAGTACTAAGCGCCTTCCTGCTCCAGTTTTACGAAAACAAAACTCCGCCAACATCGCTGCTGATCAATCATAACCTTGATGAGCAGAGCCTTGTCGTAGATGCGCTATCCCTTACTAAAGGGCAAAAAATTAGCATTACCGTCCCACAGCGCGGACAGAAAAAAGATATTTTGGAACATGCCGCCCTCAATGCGCGTGAAGCACTCGAGCGCAAACTTGCCGAAAGTGCCGGACAAAAGCAGTTGCTTGAGGGTGTCGCAAAAATCTTTGATCTACCAAACACTCCTCAACGAATAGAAACTTACGATAACTCTCACATAATGGGGCAAGCGCCGTACGGAGTGATGGTAGTCGGCGGTCCAGAGGGTTTTGAAAAACGCGCCTACCGAAAATATTCAATCAAGGGGAACGTTACCCCTGGAGATGATTTTGGAATGATGCGTGAGGTTATGGAACGTAGATTTAAAAATCACCAGTCCGCATCTCCCGAATCATTGCCTGACTTACTCTTAATTGACGGTGGGCAAGGGCAATTTAATGCTGTGCGCGACATACTCAGCGCACTCGGGGTGAACGTCCCAATAGCAGCAATGGCAAAAGGGCCAGACCGAGATGCTGGACGGGAATGGTTTTTCACACAGCACAAAGCCCCCTTCCAATTACCCGAACGAGACCCTGTACTGTATTATCTACAGAGGTTGCGTGATGAGGCCCACCGGTTTGCAATCACAACCCACCGCACAGGGCGCTCCAAAAAACTAAAATCGTCTGCGCTGGATAGTATTCCCAATATCGGTCCGGCCCGTAAGAAGCTTCTTTTAAACCATTTTGGATCCAGCAAGGGCGTGCAACAGGCATCCCTAGACACATTGCTTGCAGTGCCCGGAATTAACCATTCAATGGCAGAAACCATCTATGGTCATTTCCACCCTGAAGGGTCCTGAGGAGCCCTTCAGATATTTTCTTTTCACAAACACAAACAAAAAATAGTGTAAATTTCATACGCTTGTCGCAGTATCGCGTATCCTACGGCTAAAAATTTCTCTACAGTCCCAGACGATGCTGACCGATTTGCCAAATGTTCTTACGCTTTTGCGTATTGCCCTAATTCCCGCCTTGGTTGCGCTGCTTGTGCTAGGCACTGCGATTGGCCATTTAGCTGCACTCGCGGTGTACACTTTTGCATGTATTACAGACTACCTGGATGGTGCGCTCGCACGCCGTTGGCAGCAGCATTCAGAGCTGGGCAGAATGATGGATCCCATTGCAGACAAATTGCTGGTCGGCGCCCTTCTGTTAACCCTAGCAGGCACAAACTCTTTACCTTACCACGCCCTTTTTGCAGCAATCATTATTCTTATCCGGGAAATAATGGTCAGCGGTTTGCGTGAATACGTTGCCTCACAAGGCGGAAAACTGCCTTCCACACGTCTGGCTAAGTGGAAAACCGGCTTGCAGATGGTCTCTATTGGCTTTCTGGTTGCGGGGAACTCTATTGTCCCACTCTTGGGCTTAAAGCCCTTCAATGCCAGTGGTCTGGGGAGTATTCTACTATGGCTTTCCGTTATCCCGACCGTACTAAGCGGCTATGGTTACGCGAAAGCGGCATTAAAACACATGCAGAAAAAGATCATTTAATACATCAACCACTATTCTTTACATTCGGGCAGCATGAGATATAAAAATGTATCGAGCAAGACGTTAGACAAATAACTTGTCGCTTAGGAGTAGAACATGCGTAGAGCTGCTTTACTAGCAGTCCCTCTGGTCCTGAGTGGATGCTCTGGTCTTGGAAAATATTTCCACGACACTGTATTTTGGCCCGGTTACAACCCTAATCAGCCAGAAGGTACTAGCGAAAATCTTGCTAAAATTCGCGGAGAAAATATTTCCTCAGCGGCTCTTCTCCCAGCATCGGGCAATATCTGGCCAGCAGCGCCTCAGCCTCTACCCACACTAAAAGATGCCGCCAACCCCAACAGCCCATTTAATCAGTTGTTGAAAAATCCTGCTACATCGTTTGGAGCAGCTGAAGCTGGATCCACTAGCGCCGCCTCGTACCTAGGTGGCGGAGCAGAAATGCCTTCAGGAGGGTCACTCTCAATAGGTGAGAATGCCTACGTACATGGTGGCGTCACAGGCGACCAAACGCATGTTCAGGCCCTACCAACGAGCGTCCCTGATGCTGCCGGCAAATACCTGCAAAAAGGGCAGGGCAAAGCGATCATTATTCCCAACGGCGACGGAACCAGCACAATCGTAAACAGCGATGGCTCCACAAGGACCGTTAAAGATTCAAAAATAAACAACTAGCAACGACTAATTGGAGAGTATTTTTATACTCTCCAAAAAATATGCTCATTCAAACATAGTGCCGCATAATAGTTTTCAAGCGGCCTTGAATGCGAACTCTATCCGCCGAAAAAATTTGCGTTTCGTAAGCTGAATTAGCTGGCTCAAGAGCTACAGAGCGCCCATGACGGCGGAAAGTCTTAAGTGTCACCTCATGCTGATCAACTAAAGCAACGACTATTTGGCCATTATCAGCAGATTGGCACTCTTGAATGATTGCCGTATCGCCGTCGTGTATTCCGATATCGACCATCGAATCGCCAGAGACGACTAAGGCGTAATGCTTGCCTGCGGCCAACATAGAGATGGGTACATCCACGCTATTATCAGGCTGCTCAACGGCTTCTATAGGAAGTCCCGCAGCGATACGCCCCAAAAGCGGAACAGACACCATAGCGGGCATTTCATGCGCGCGCTGAGGCTCAGAAAAAACACCCTGAAGCACATTCTCCGGCAATACACTTTTCTGCTTTTCAGGTACGCTTTGCTCTAGGGCCGGAATTTTCAGTACTTCGAGGGCCCTAGCGCGATGATGATGACGGCGCAGGAAGCCCCTATCCTCAAGGGCCGATATTAAACGATGAATGCCTGATTTGGAGCGTAAAGACAGAGCATCTTTCATTTCATCGAAAGAAGGCGAGTACCCCGTCTGCTTAAGGTGCTTATCAATATATAAAAGAAGCTGATATTGCTTTTGGGTAAGCATCTTAGAGTGGTTCCAAACAGGGGCGGGGATATAAGATGTTCATTATAAGTTCTCAAATGTTCCTCGACAAGCACAGAAAGCGCTTTCAAAAGTGGGTTTTCGTGTTGTGATTGAGGAGTTTGTGCCTGTCTGGACGCATATTTTGGGAATAAATTGTAGGAAAGTCTTGACCTACACGCCCGAAATCCGCATGTTGCGCGGAATTCTGCTGAATCGTCGTTCCACTTTCGGCGGGCGACACTAAAAGCGGCTTTTGTCCGAGGGTAACATGGCAAAGACTAACGTCATTCAAATTCGTCTCGTCTCTTCCGCAGAAACGGGCTACTTCTACGTCACGAAGAAAAATGCTCGTTCCGCAACGGGCAAGATGGAAGTGCGCAAGTACGACCCAGTCGTTCGCAAGCACGTCACATTCCGTGAAGCTAAGATCAAGTAATCTTCAGCTTTATAGCGATAAAAAAAGCGGCCCCCAGTGGCCGCTTTTTTTATTAGAAGAGCTTGTCGTGGGGGCCGTAAGGAATAACGATTTCCCCATTCTTCGTTAAGTTAAGCATAGCCCTAGAACGCTCATCCAGCATATCCGCATCTAAAGCCCGCTCTTTAAGGGCCGTGACACGCCGCTTCCACATAATCTGCTCGTCTTGGGCATTTTTCTCTGCCAGTAGCGCTTCTCGTTTCAGTTGTGTTTGATCTTGGAAAGCACGAATTCCGTGTTCGCCGTGCAATGCATTCCAGCCAAAATAAGCAGTAAGGCCAATAAACAGGGTAGGGGCAGCTATAGCCCTCAAGCCTCTTTTTAATGCTTTTACCGCTCTCACCTAGCGTGCCCTCATACGTCAAAGTGTTGGTGGTAGGCCGACTATAACAAACTACGCCTTAACAACAAACAAAAACGCCTACCGCAAAGTTGCGATAGGCGCGTTTGAAAAAGCAACACTTTGCAAGCAGGCTTAAGCCTGTGGCAAAATTACGCCTTCAGGATGCCACGACCAGCATAGCGTGCTGCACTGCCGAGTTGCTGTTCGATGCGGATAAGCTGGTTATACTTAGCCGTGCGGTCTGAACGGGACAGTGAGCCTGTTTTAATCTGACCACAATTGGTAGCAACAGCGAGATCTGCGATGACCGCATCTTCTGTTTCACCTGAGCGATGGCTCATGACGCAACGATATCCAGCCTTATGGGCGGTTTCGACGGCCTCAAGCGTTTCCGTCAGCGTGCCGATCTGGTTGACCTTCACGAGCAGAGCGTTGCCCGTACCAGCAGCAATACCACGACGGAGACGCTCAGGGTTTGTTACGAACAAATCGTCACCAACCAGTTGTACACGGCCACCCATGCGCTTTGTTAATTCTGCCCAGCCTTCCCAGTCATCTTCTGCCAGGCCGTCTTCGATGGAAACGATCGGGAATTTGCGGGTCAACTCGTCGAGGTAAGAAATCATTCCTTCAGAATCAAAGGTCTTACCTTCACCCTTAAGGACATACTGGCCATCACGGTAGAACTCGGTTGATGCGCAATCGAGTGCAAACGTAACATCTTCACCGGGACGATAACCTGCTGCTTCAACCGACTTAGCAATGAAGCCCAATGCTTCTTCAGCCGATTGCAGGTTTGGTGCAAAACCACCTTCATCACCCACGTTGGTGTTATGACCCGCAGCAGATAGACCTTTTTTCAAAGCCGCAAAAATTTCTGAACCCATACGGACCGCTTCTGCAATAGAAGACGCCCCAACAGGTTGGATCATAAATTCTTGAATATCGATTGGATTATCAGCGTGCTCACCGCCGTTCACAATGTTCATCATTGGAACAGGCAAAGTATGAGCAAATGCACCGCCAACGTAGCGATAGAGCGGAAGCTCAAGCTCTTCAGCCGTGGCTTTAGCCACAGCCAGTGAAACGCCAAGAATAGCGTTAGCACCGAGGCGGGATTTGTTAGGCGTGCCATCAAGCTCAATCATCGCATTATCAATCGCGATTTGATCTTCTGACTCTGCACCCTGTAAAACTTCTAGAATTTCGCTTTCGACGAAACCACAAGCCTTCTGAACGCCTTTACCGTTATAACGGGACTTGTCCCCGTCACGCAGTTCTACAGCTTCGTGGGCACCTGTTGATGCGCCGGAGGGAACAGCAGCGCGGCCGCGGGCTCCCGAGGAAAGTTCTACTTCAACCTCAACGGTTGGATTGCCGCGACTATCTAAAATTTCGCGAGCAATGATATCGACAATAGCGCTCATGGGGGCTCTCCTCGTAAAAAGCGTGAGCCGGGATCGGCTCGAACCCAGACGGAACGGGAAGTATTCGTCTCAAAATCAAGGCCGGAGGTCAATCTCGTAGATGCGTTTACCCTTTCTAATCTTCCTTTTAGGAATCGCAGGTTTGGTGCCATTTGTGTTTCTGGGAGGAAGCATTTTTATAGGTCACCTCTTTGCACCACAGCCCCGTCTCATGCTGGCACTGCTTGCTTACGGCGCGTGCATACTCTCATTTTTAGGGGCTGTTCACTGGGGGCTAGCCATGGAGCGCCCTGACATTATCAACGATAGAACAACCTCAGACCTAGATCGCTGGCGCCTAATATTTGGCGTATGCCCTGCTGTTTTAGCATGGCTGGCGCTCTACATAGGCATGGTTGCGAACCCCCGTACTGGTCTCTCGTTAGAGATATTGGGATTCGTCGCTGTTTATATTTTTGAAAAATCAGGGTGGAAAAAAGGCGCTATACCACAAGGGTACATAAGACTTCGGCTCGCACTCACTATCGGTGTTGTGATTAGTCTTCTGCTCGCCATATTGGGAACCTGATCAGTACAGATTCCCAATATTTTGTTACTTCAAAAAGATTTGTTCAGCTGGTCGATTGCCTTTAGGCGGGTCAACAATGCTTTCATTTCTTTGAGAGGGACCATAGTAGGGCCGTCGCTTGGCGCATTGTCCGGGTCCTGATGCGTCTCGATAAAGACTGCGGAGACCCCGATTGCCAATGCGGCGCGCGCCAAGGGTTCAACGAATTCACGTTGCCCGCCGGTGGACGCGCCCAAGCCACCAGGCTGCTGAACAGAATGGGTAGCATCGAACACAACCGGATAGCCCGTTTCCGCCATAATAGGCAGACCGCGAAAATCACTTACGAGCGTGTTGTAACCAAAGCTAGTGCCACGATCACACAGCATGATACGGTCATTACCTGTAGACGCGATTTTTTTGGCAACATTTGCCATATCCCACGGCGCTAGGAACTGACCTTTTTTGACGTTGATCGCTTTCCCAGTCTTACCTGCGGCTAGCAACAAATCCGTCTGACGGCATAAAAAGGCCGGGATCTGCAGGACGTCCACCGCCTCAGCAGCGATGGCACATTGATCAGCAGAATGAACGTCCGTTAGGACTGGTACGTCAAATTTGGATCTTACTTCTGCAAGAATATCCAAACCCGTATCCAACCCAATCCCGCGAGCGGCATTCACGGAACTGCGGTTTGCCTTATCAAAGCTGCTTTTATAAATCAGCCCAATGCCAAGCTCACCGCAAAGGCCGTGCAATGCCTCCGCCATCTCTAATGCATGCTCCCGTGATTCAATTTGGCAGGGACCAGCAATTAGAACAAATGGCTCTTTGGGGCCGATACTCAGCCCCCTGACCAGAATACTCATTCAGCGTCCTGCTGTGTTTTAGCTGCTTTGATAAAGCCAGCGAAAAGAGGATGTGGATCAAACGGCTTTGACATCAACTCTGGATGATACTGAACACCGATGAAGAACGGATGATCGGGATATTCAACAACCTCCGGCAGGACGCCGTCAGGCGACATACCAGAAAAGCGTAAACCCGTTGCTTCCAGACGATCACGGTAGTTCAGGTTTACTTCCCAGCGATGGCGGTGACGTTCACGCACTTCTGTGCGGCCATACACTTCCGCAACGCGAGAGCCTTCCGAGAGTTTGGCAGCGTAAGCCCCCAAGCGCATGGTGCCACCCAAGTCGCCACCCTCACGGCGACGAAGCAGTTCATTACCACGCGCCCATTCGGTCATCAGGCCCACAAGTGGTTCTGATGTCGGGCCGAATTCTGTAGAGGACGCTTTAGGAAGGCCTGCGAGAGAACGAGCGCACTCAATGACCGCCATTTGCATACCAAAGCAAATACCCAAGAAAGGAATGCCATTCTCACGGGCATAACGCACTGCAAGGATTTTACCCTCTGCACCGCGCTCACCAAATCCACCCGGTACAAGGATAGCATCAACGCCTTTTAAGCGTTCAGCGACGTCACCTGTTTTCTCGAACTCTTCTGACTCAATCCAGTCGAGTTTCACGCGCACATTATTTGCAATGCCGCCATGCAGGAGGGCTTCAGCCAGAGACTTATAGCTATCTAACAGAGCCGTGTATTTGCCAATGACGGCGACACGCACTTCGCCCTGCGGCTCGCGGATGGCATGAACAATCTTTTCCCAACGGGAAAGATCCGGCGAACCCTCATGAGGTAGGCCAAAATAGCGCAGAACTTCGCTGTCCATTCCTTCACGATGGTAGGAAATTGGGCATGCGTAAATCGTGTCAACGTCCAGAGCGGCGATCACCGCTTGCGGGCGAACGTTACAGAAATTCGCAATCTTTTGGCGTTCATTATCCGGGATCGGACGGTCGGAACGGCAGAGCAGAACCTGAGGCTGGATGCCAACGTTTTGCAGTTCCTTCACAGAATGCTGAGTTGGCTTTGTTTTTAGTTCACCCGCAGATGGGATGTAAGGCAGCAGCGTCAAGTGCACGCACATGGTCTGCTCGTGACCAAGGTCATTGCGCAACTGACGAATTGCTTCGAGGAAAGGTAGGCTTTCGATGTCCCCAACCGTACCGCCAATTTCTACGAGAACGAAATCGTACTCGTCCGTACCTGCGACGACGACATCTTTAATTGCGTCTGTAATGTGGGGGATAACCTGAACGGTTCCGCCCAGATAGTCGCCACGGCGCTCACGCGCGATGACGTCTGAGTAGATACGGCCCGTCGTAGCGTTATCTGCACGGCGCGCGTGGACGCCCGTGAAACGCTCATAATGGCCAAGGTCAAGATCCGTTTCAGCGCCGTCGTCGGTGATAAACACCTCGCCGTGCTGATACGGGCTCATTGTGCCCGGATCGACGTTTAGATAGGGGTCCAACTTACGCATGCGGACTTTATAGCCGCGTGCTTGAAGGAGGGCTGCAAGGGCTGCAGAGGCAATACCCTTACCAAGAGAGGAAACCACACCGCCGGTGATGAATACAAAGCGCGTCATGGGCGTTCTTCATACACTGAAGATGGGGGGGAGGGGAAGCGTCCATTGAACCTCTTGGACGCTTCAGCCACCTTTTTTTATTAGTGTGTTCCGGAAGTACCAGTTGTTGGGGCTTGTGGCGCAGATTGTGCAGGAGGTTGAGCTAAAATATCATGCCCACCAACGCCAGAAGATGCGCCGCGGTTCAGCAGAGCCAACACGAGGCACAGCACCATAAATATAGCTGCCAAAACAGATGTAGCACGGGTGAGGAGGGTTGCTGTCCCGCGGCCAGTCATGAAAGAGCCCATGCCTTGGCTGCTACCAATCCCAAGCCCGCCGCCTTCGCTGCGCTGAATCAAAATTGTACCAATCAAGGCCAATGCGACCAGCAGGTTAATAACGAGAAGAGCAGTGGTCATGAGCTGTAAGGTCCGGAGAGTGGTTGAGAAGAAAGATGCGAAGACGCTGCCTCAGCGATTTGCATGAAACGCTGCGCGTCGAGACTGGCATTGCCAACCAAGACACCACCTATTGATCGGATCGACAAAATGGCGTGCGCCTGATCAGGAGTTACGGAACCGCCATACAGGATTGGCACGCGAATGTCATCTTTCTTCAAGCGCGAACGTAGAAGTCCGCCCAAGAGATAGAGTGTTCTCTCAAGTTCATCGCGTGATGGCGTAACCCCGCTGCCAATTGCCCAAATAGGCTCGTAAGCAAGGATGCCATCAAAATCACTTGTAAGAGACCCGTCAATTTGGCTGGCGAGGACAGACGCTGCACGTCCCTCTTGCCGTTCGTGCATCGTTTCACCAATACAAACTACAGGTACGAGCCCTACTGACATTGCTGCGCGCACTTTCAAGCGAATGAGGGCGTCCGTTTCACCATGAGCTTGCCTGCGTTCAGAGTGGCCTAAAACAACGTAGCGAGCCCCAACATCCGCCAACATTTCCGCCGAAATATCGCCTGTATGCGCCCCGCAGGCTGACATGTGGCAGTCTTGACCGCCTACAACTATGCTTTGCCCGACACCTCGGGCACGCAAAATTCGTCCGGCACGCTCAATTTGCGTGAATGGGGGACATACTACCAAGCGCACATCCGCCGGTAAGCCCCGCGCGCGCTGTACGATCTCACACATGAGCTGGTGTGTGCCAGCTCGTAGCCCATTCATCTTCCAATTGCCGATTATGAGCTTCGGCGATTCGTTCATGCCTTCTCCGCGTCAGAACTCTGACTTTGGCCAATATCAAAATACTAGAACTAACGTCGGACCTACGCTTGTTCTGGTCAAGCCGGGTTCTCGACATTATGGTGCCCGCTGGTTCTTTAACGGCAGCTTTGCCAACATACCATCCCGACGTTACGACAGCCGGATCCATTCTGACCCCATGATTACCAAACTTCGCCACCTCTTTGTTGATTCTTGGGCCGGCCGCGCAGCCGCCTTCCTCATTTTCCTCGCCTTCATTGGCTGGGGGATAGGAGACATATTTAACAGCAGCGGCTCGACCTCTCCCAACACAATCGCCAAGGTCGGAGATCGTGAGATTTCTGCCGAAACTTTTGCTAGAGCTTTACAAACGCAGCTCCCAGCAGCTGCGCAACGCCTTGGCTACCAAGACGCTGCGCACCTGCCCGCGGTAGCTAAGCAACAAATTGCGCGTGAAGTTCTTCGTAGCCTAGTGATTCAACAAGAGACACAACTTGCTGCGTCCCATGCAGGCATCTCCGTGCCGGATAATTTGGTCAGAGACGAAGTTTTCAGCATCCCGGCTTTTCATGACGCATCAGGTCAATTTGACCGTTCGCTCATGAACCAACGACTCGCACGGATGGGTCTGACGGAAAAAAGTCTTATCGCTCTTGTAAGGGAAGACATCGTCAGTCGCTCGCTTGTGCAGGGACTGGGCGCAGCCGCACATGCTTCACCCATTCTCACAAATCTTCTCGTGAACTTTGAGAGCGACACTCTGCGCGTTACGGCGCTACGAATTGCCTTTGATGCCCACAAAACATCAGAAGCACCTACGGACGCTCAGCTACACCGTTTTTACGACAATCACCCAGATCTGTTCAAAACGCCTGAGTTCCGTCACATTAAAGCTGTCGTTATGACAGCAGACAGCGTCGCCAAAACCATCGAAGTTTCTGACGACATCCTGCACAAGCTTTATGATATGCAGGAACGTACATACAACGTCCCTGAAACGCGGTCATTGCAAGTTCTGTCTTTCACTGACCAGAACAAAGCCCAAGCGGCAGCCGATCAGTGGCAGAAGGGCGATAGCTGGGACATGCTCGTTAAAGCATACCCAAACGCCATTCCTGCGACCCCCGAAAAAGCGCGGAAGAGCGATCTTCCCAACACAGATCTAGCGCAGGCTGCTTTTGCGGCTACAGCCCAATCTGTCCAAGGCCCAGTGAAAACTGCTTTCGGGTGGGTGGTCTTTAAAGTAACCGAAGTTGTTGCTCCCCATCATACCGACTTCGCTCAGGTTCGTGATCAACTGCGCAACGACGTTCAACAACAACAGGCACAAGAAGCGCTACAAGCGCGCATGAGCCGCTTTCAAGACGCCGTTGCAGGCTCAACAAGCCTTGATAAAGTTCCAACCGATTTGGGCGCACTTCCGATCTCTGGTACGCTTGATGCGCAAGGCATGACAGCTGACGGGGTGCCCGCACCAATCCCTGGTGGGGCTCAACTGCGACAAGCAATTATCCAGCAGGCTTTTGCTCAAAAAGCTATGGCTCCCCCGCATGTCATTTCCGGCCCAGATAACGCCGCTTACGCGATACTGGTTGACACAGTACACCCCGGAACAGTCCAGCCATTTGATCAGGTTAAAACAGCTGTCATTGCAGCCTGGACTGACGAGCAGGCAAAGCATCAAGCGGACCTGCGAGCTACTGAGCTTTACACCGCGGCAAAGAAAAGCGGCTTATCAGTGGCTGTTGCCGGTCAACCTGAAGCGGGTGACCTTCTACAGAACGTTTTGATTTCTCGTGTAAAACCAGACACACGGCTGCCTAATGTTGTCACACGCAACATCTTTAATCTTAAGGCCCACAACAGCGCGATGTACCAAAGCGGTGACGCTTTTTGGCTTGTCACACTGGAAGGAACAGAAGCAGCTCCTCAATCAGACCGGTTAACGATAAGCCGTGGCGTGGAAGGTCAGTATAACCAATCCCTCCACATGGATATTCCAGACGCCATCAGCGCATCACTTGAGAAGCAGTGGCCAATGACTCACCTCAACATGCCTCTTTTCAACCAAGTGGTAACCTCAGCACAAAGCAACGCCGCACAATGAGCACAGCCGTGAACGTCCTCTACACCATCGAGGCAGCCGATCTTCTCACGCCAGTTTCAGCGTTTTTGAAACTGGCTCCTCTCTCAAACAGTCCTTTCCGGATGTTGTTTGAAAGCGTTGAAGGAGGGGCATCTCGTGGACGTTACACGGTCATTGCTTTGCGTCCAGATTGGGTCTGGCGATGCCGTAATGGGCACGCCACACTCGACGGCAACCCTATAGATGGCAACCCACTCAACACTCTAAACACTTTGGTTGAACAGAGCGCTTTGGCTCTTCCGCCAGAACTTCCGCCAATGATTGGTGGAGTTTTTGGTGTTCTAGGTTACGATATGGTGCGCCAAATGGAGCATCTTCCTAACGCTCCGCACGACGATTTAGGCCTCTCTGAAGGCATCATGATACGTCCCAGCTTATTCGCTGTATTTGATGCTGTACGAGATGAACTGACACTTGCAGTGCCTATCCGTGAGGGTATGACGCAGGCCAATGCGAAAGTGCTTCTGGACGAAGCACGCGCAGCATTAAATGCACCATTAGACTACACACCACCGCGCCTGCCCGCAGGGGCGCAATTGCGCGAACCTGTCAGCAATATTAGCCAGCAAGACTTTGAAAACGGCGTTCGCAGAGCACAAGAATATATTGCCGCAGGCGATGCCTTTCAAATAGTCCCCAGTCAGCGTTTTACTACAGAGTTTCCACTACCAGCATTAGAGCTATACCGCAGCCTCAGACGCGTTAACCCCGCGCCTTTCTTGTTTCTTTTAGAGATGGACGAATACGCACTCATCGGTTCTTCTCCCGAAATTTTAGTGCGCTTGCGCGATCAGACAGTGACCGTTCGCCCCCTTGCCGGAACACGCCCGAGAGGTAACTCTCGCGCTGAGGACATTGCCCTCGAGGAAGAGTTACTCGCCGACCAAAAAGAACGTGCTGAACACCTGATGCTAATCGATCTTGGCCGGAACGATGTTGGCCGCGTAGCACAGCACGGCTCCGTACGTGTCCCCGATCAATTTGTGGTCGAACGCTACAGTCACGTCATGCATATTTCTTCGACAGTGACAGGGACTATTGCCAAAGGCAAAACAGCCAAAGATGCTTTGATCGCAGCATTCCCCGCTGGGACGTTGACCGGCGCCCCCAAAATACGCGCAATGGAAATCATAGACGAATTAGAACCGACTCGCCGCGGCCCCTATGCCGGATGCATTGGTTATTTTGGCGCTGACGGACAAATGGACACATGCATCGGCCTCCGCATGGGCCTGTTACACAACGGGAAGCTACATGTCCAAGCTGGCTGTGGCGTCGTTGCTGACAGCGACCCTCATGCTGAATTTTTGGAGACAAAAGCGAAGGCGAGGGCGGTACTCACTGCCGCTGAAAACGCCATAAAAAATGCATCTCAGCAATCTTGACACAAGAAATTGATGTATAATTTAAAGTTAGATTTGACGTGAAGGCAAGTGAGGGCCATCTTCAAGCCATGATCCTCTTGATCGACAATTATGACAGCTTCACTTTCAACATAGTGCACCACTTGGGTGCTCTAGGGGTGGAGTGCGATGTCCGCCGTAATGACGCGCTTACCGTTGAGGAAGCGCTCGCGCTAAACCCAAAAGCCATCGTCCTGTCACCCGGCCCGTGCGCGCCGGACGACGCAGGCATATGCTGTGACCTCATCAAGGCCGCCGCAGGCCGCATTCCTGTCCTTGGTGTGTGCTTGGGGCACCAAGCTATCGGACAGGTCTTCGGTGCGGATGTCGTGCGTGCGCCTACACCGATGCATGGGAAAATTAGTCCCGTCGACCACGATGCAACGGGCGTTTTCGCGGGGCTACCCAACCCGGTTGACGTTGTCCGCTACCATAGCCTGACGTTGGCGCCGTCGAGCGTTCCCGATACTTTAATCGTAAACGCACGGACTGCTGACGGAGTCATCATGGGCGTAAGGCACCGTGATTACGAAATTCATGGCGTGCAATTCCACCCCGAAAGTATTGCCTCAGTCGGCGGCAAAGATCTCTTTGCAAACTTCTTGGAACTGGCAGGCATTTCTGTCCCCGAAATAGCATGACGCAACTCGCAGGTAGCTTGCAAAAACTCATTTCAGGACGACAACTCACCTCGGAAGATGCCGAAGGTGCCTTGACTGACGTGATGCAAGGCGGGGCCGATCCGCTACAGCTTTCGGCTTTTCTAACTGCCCTGAACCTTCGCGGAGAAACACAAGACACGCTTGTCGGTGCGGTACGCGCGGTGCGAAGCCACATGCGTCCCGTCCTTGGTGCCCCCAAGGGCACAATTGATGTCTGTGGCACTGGCGGAGATGGCCTTAAAACACTCAATGTTTCCACGGCTGTTGCGTTTGTCTTAGCAGGACTGGACGTGCCCGTGGCCAAGCATGGCAATCGGGCACTGTCATCGCGCTCTGGCGCGACAGACGTGCTTGAACAGCTTGGGATCGGTATCCACCAAGACGAACAATATCTGGAAAATTGCCTGCAAGAAGATGGGCTCGTCTTTCTCGCCGCCCCTTACCATCACCCTGCGCTTAGACATGCAGCCCCAATTCGAAAAGCTTTGGGCTTCCGCACCTTGTTTAATCTGGTCGGCCCTTTGTGCAATCCTGCCAACGTAAAGCATCAACTCTTAGGGGTTTTTGATGAACGCTGGCTTGAAACGCTTGCCGATGTTCTGCATGAACTTGGAACTGAATCCGTCTGGACCGTGCATAGCAAGACCGATGAGGGTGGGAGCGACGAGCTTACCCTCTCAGGTGAAAATAGTGTTGTAAGCCAATCTGCTGAAGGTCGCACGCGCTTTACGTTTAAAGCGGCTGAAGTAGGACTTGCAGCACGCCCAATCGCTGACCTGCGGGGTGGCTCTCCATCCGAAAACGCACGCGCACTGAAAGCAGTGCTTAAAGGGGAAGCGGGGGCGTACCGTGATACGGTTTTGCTGAATACTGCCGCAGCGCTACATGTCGCTGGACATGGCTCGGTTTTGGACGGTACACGCTTTGACACACGGGCTTTTGCTAACAATATTGCACGCGCGGCTCAAGCCATTGACGACGGCTTAGCGAACGCAGCGTTGGAGCGCAGCATTGCACGCTCGGACGCACATCTTATGAAGAATGTGGAACTATCATGACGTTCACCTTGAGCCGCATGGCAAAAACATACGCTCCAGAAGGTCCGGATCAGTTCCCAGATCCTGACCTGCCATCAACAATGATGCAGCCCATTCAGAACCCTAAGGTGGAAACGCCGGAGAAGGGTGATGTCTTAAACCGTATCTGCGCCCGCACACGGCTCGACGTTGAGCAACGCTCGCAAATTATGTCTCTTAAAGAGATAACGGCCCGCGCGCGCGAAGTCTCAACACCCACACGGGGTTTTGGCCAAGCATTGCAGCATCTGACCGCTGACAAAAATGTGGGCCTCATCGCAGAAATCAAAAAAGCATCTCCCTCAGCGGGCATTTTGCGCCCCAACTACGATCCAGCTGGCATTGCCCGCTCATACGCGAATGCCGGCGCAACGTGCCTTTCAGTGCTGACCGAAGGGTCGTGCTTTCATGGCAGCACTGAAGACATCCGCGTGGTGAGAGAGGCTTGCAGCCTACCTATTTTACGCAAAGACTTCATTCTTGTGCCTTGGCAGGTTCATGAAAGCCGCCTGATTGGCGCGGACTGCATTTTGCTCATTCTTGCAGCGCTGACCGAAAACGAAGCGGTTGAACTTATTGAGACAGCCCGTGGCCTCGACATGGACGTTTTGGTGGAAGTGCATGATGAAGAGGAACTAAACCGAGCATTAGCTCTGGATACCTCTTTGATTGGCATCAACAACCGTAACCTGCGCACGTTAAAGACCGATATCGAAACCACGCGCCAGCTGGCACCGCTTGTTCCGCCTGACCGCCTGGTTGTTTCTGAAAGCGGCATTCGCACTCAGGACGATGTGTTACGTGTGGGCGCGGTTGGGGCCAGCGCGGTGCTGGTTGGCGAAAGCCTCCTGCGGGAAGAAGACCCCGGTGTCGCTGCACGCCGCCTGCTTGGCTACGCGTAAACCTGCTAAAAATTACCCAGTTTTACGCCACCCGGAGGCGAAACAGTCTCTGATAATGCTTCCGGCGCTGGCGTTCTGGGCAAACTCCCGGTAATAACACCCTCAATTACTGTTATGAGCACAGGCTCGTAACGAGATCTTATTTTTTCAGGAGACCGCCATGGACGAAACGGCGTCCGTTCCTGTCAAAGGGAATGGTCCGGCGCTTCCGCCGGAGACGATGAAGCGGGCTTACAAGGACATGCTCCTTGTGCGCCGTTTTGAAGAAAAGGCTGGTCAGCTATACGGAATGGGCCTGATCGGTGGTTTTTGCCATCTGTATATTGGCCAAGAAGCCGTAGTGGTTGGTTTGGGCCTGCACATGAAGCAGGGTGACAAATCCATCACGTCCTACCGTGACCATGGCCAGATGCTTGTTGCTGGCATGACGCCACGCGGTGTTATGGCTGAGCTTACGGGGCGCGAAGGCGGCTATTCCCGCGGAAAGGGCGGCTCCATGCACATGTTCTCCCGTGAAAAGGAGTTCTATGGCGGGCATGGCATCGTCGGCGCTCAGGTAGCACTCGGTACAGGTCTGGCCTTTGCCAACAAGTATCGTGGCACTGATGAAGTCGCTATTGTTTATTTCGGCGAAGGTGCCTCATCTCAGGGACAGGTTTTCGAGAGCTTTAACCTAGCGGCCCTCCACAAACTGCCTTGCGTTTATGTCATTGAAAATAACCGCTACGGCATGGGCACTTCCATCGAACGCTCATCAGCGTCCAAAGACTTGTCTCAAAACGGGGCTGCTTGGGGTATTCCAGGTCGGAAAGTCGATGGAATGGACGTCTTAGCCGTGCATCAAGCCGCGCAAGAAGCCATCGCACATTGCCGCGCAGGCAAGGGGCCTTACCTCCTTGAAATGGAAACATATCGCTACCGCGGTCACTCCATGTCTGACCCAGCAAAGTATCGTGCTCGTGACGAAGTCGAAGAAATGCGCCGCACACGCGACCCGATTGAGAGCCTGAAAGCAGAAATGGCGAAGTGGGGCATGGACCCAGCGGAGCTGAAAAGCATTGATGATGACGTTAAAGCCGTTGTCGCTGACGCTGTTGAATACGCAAAAACTTGCCCAGAGCCGGACCCGTCCGAACTTTGGACCGATATTCTGGTGGAGGGCTGATCAATGGCATCTCTCGTTTTGATGCCGGCTCTGTCTCCCACGATGACAGAAGGCACCATCGCACGGTGGACGCGCCAACCGGGGGACAGCGTCCAATCTGGTGACGTGATTGCTGAGATCGAAACCGATAAAGCAACCATGGAAGTCGAAGCCACGGAAGACGGCATTTTCGGCAAAATCCTCGTTGAAGCAGGCACCGAAAATGTGGCTGTGAACACAGCAATTGCTGTTTTGCTTGAAGCTGGCGAAGATATCTCTGCCGCAGAGGCTCTGTTAGCACCTGCAGCACCAGCCTCAACGCCATCAGAGTCCAGCACACCTGCAGCTGTAGACGCACCCGTAACAGCTCCTGTTTCCAAAACGGTTGAAGCTGAAAAAGACTGGGGCGTGACACGCGACATAACAGTGCGTGAGGCGTTGCGTGACGCCATGGCAGCTGAACTGCGCCGTGACGAAGACGTTTTCCTCTTGGGCGAGGAAGTAGCCCAGTACCAAGGCGCCTATAAGGTCAGCCAAGGTCTTTTAGACGAGTTTGGTGAAAAGCGCGTTATCGACACACCTATTACCGAACACGGTTTCGCCGGCATGGCTGTTGGCGCTGCGCTGACGGGTCTGAAGCCAATCGTAGAATTCATGACAATGAATTTTGCGCTTCAAGCTGTTGACCACATCATCAATTCCGCCGCCAAAACGCTTTATATGTCCGGTGGACAAATGGGGTGTCCAATCGTGTTCCGCGGCCCAAATGGCGCAGCAGCGCGTGTTGGTGCGCAGCACTCCCAGTGCTTCGCGAGTTGGTATGCACATATTCCCGGCCTAAAGGTTGTGGCACCATGGTCTTCGGCAGATGCAAAAGGTTTGCTTCGCGCCGCTATCCGTGACCCGAACCCGGTTGTCGTTCTTGAGAATGAAATTCTCTACGGGCAGAAATTTCCGTGCCCTGAAGACGAAGATTTTATCCTTCCAATCGGTAAGGCAAAGATCGAACGCGAAGGTAAAGACGTTACGCTTGTTGCGTTTTCTATCATGGTCGGCGTTGCTCTTGATGCGGCGGCAAAACTGGCTGAAGAAGGCATTGACGCAGAAGTTATCAACCTGCGTACAATCCGTCCGCTAGATACAGAAACAATCGTTAAGAGCCTGAAAAAAACGAACCGTATTGTGTCCGTTGAAGAAGGCTGGCCGGTAGCGGGTATCGGATCTGAAATCTGTGCCGTTGCTGTCGAGCAGGCTTTTGACTGGCTTGACGCACCCCCAGCACGGGTATGTGGACTCGATATTCCGCTGCCTTATGCAGCAAACCTTGAAAAACTGGCACTTCCAAAACCTGATTGGGTCGTGGATGCTGTTCGCAAGCTATTCCGGGATTGATCGACAATGGCCATTGAAATTCTGATGCCGGCCCTCTCGCCGACCATGACCGAAGGCAAGCTTGCTCGTTGGCTGAAAGCCGAAGGTGATACTGTTACATCTGGCGAAGTGATTGCTGAAATCGAAACCGATAAGGCAACCATGGAAGTCGAAGCGGTGGATGAAGGCATTTTGGGCCGCATTTACGTCGCTGAAGGCCAAGAAAATGTTGCTGTGAACACGGCGATCGCTGTTCTGGTTGAAGAAGGTGAGAGTGTTCCTGCGTCTCCTTCCGAGGCACCCAAGGAAGCAGGCGTCAGCGCAAAACCATCTGAGCCAGCCCAAACGGCACAAGCGATCAAGCAACCCGGTGAACAGGCAAGCGACGTCTCCGGTGAGCGTATTTTCGTTTCTCCACTGGCTCGCCGCATGGCACGCGAACAAGGGATTGCACTGGATACATTGAAGGGAACGGGACCAAACGGCCGTATTCTCAAGCGTGATGTCCAGAAAAATGCTGTTCAACCAGCAGCGCCCAAAGTCGCCCCGACAGCGCCGCAACAGTCGGTCTCTCCGAGCGACACGGTCCAACGCGTGCCCAACTCGACCATGCGTAAAGTCATTGCGCGCCGTCTGACGGAATCCAAAACGCAGGTTCCTCATTTCTACGTATCCGTCGATATCGAATTGGATGCTCTGTTAGCACTGCGCTCCAAACTTAATGGTGCCGCTCAGGATGGTGCTTTCAAAATCTCGGTTAACGACATGATGATCAAGGCTGTTGCCCTTGCTCTGAAGAAAACGCCTGGTGTGAATGTTCAGTTCACAGAAGCTGAGACGCTACATTTTGAGAATGTTGATATCTCAATGGCCGTCTCCATACCCGATGGTTTGATTACGCCGATTATACGCAATGCTGACACCAAGAGCTTGCGTGACATCAGCGCTGAAGCGAAAGACCTAGCCAAGCGTGCACGCGCCAACAAGTTGAAGCCTGAAGAGTTTCAAGGTGGTACTTTCTCAATCTCGAACATGGGTATGTTCGGGGTGCGGGATTTCAGCGCGATCATTAACCCGCCTCAAGCCGCAATCCTTGCCATTGCATCTGGTGAAAAGCGCCCCGTCGTCCGCGATGGTCAACTGGCAATTGCAACAGTCATGACCGCGACATTATCCGTCGATCACCGCGCTATTGACGGTGCTCTGGGTGCTCAATGGCTTAACAGCTTGCGCGATATCGTTCAAAATCCTTACACTCTGGTGATCTGACCCATGTCTGAACTCTTTGATCTGATTGTGATCGGCGGCGGTCCGGGCGGATATGTTGCTGCGTTGCGTGCTAGCCAGTTGGGTCTGCGCGTTGCTGTTGTAGAGAGCACGCATTTAGGCGGGATTTGCCTGAACTGGGGCTGTATCCCAACCAAAGCACTTCTTCGTTCTTCTGAAATCCATCATCAACTGCACAATTTGAGTGCTTTTGGTTTTTCAGCCGGCAATGTTTCTTTCGACCTTGAAAAAATCGTAGGGCGCTCACGCGCTATCGCACGCCAAATGGGCCGCGGCATTGGACACTTGCTTAAAAAAGCTAAAGTCCCAACCTATGACGGGTTTGCTAAGTTGAATGGCCGTGAAGGGGAGGCGCATCGCGTCGACATCTCCAAAGATGGTCAAGCAGTAGTAACGCTCAAAGCGCCACATGTCATTTTTGCGACCGGCGCTCGCGCTCGTCAGCTTCCAGGGCTTGAAACAGATGGCAAGCTTGTGTGGAGCGCACGCGAGGCAATGACGCCAAAAGAGCTGCCAAAGCGCCTACTGGTCATCGGCTCTGGCGCGATTGGCATTGAATTTGCTTCGTTCTACCGCAACATGGGGTCAGAGGTCACGATCGCTGAAGTCGCTGACCGCATCCTCATCGCGGAAGATCCTGAAATTAGTGCTGCAGCCCGCAAGTCCTTTGAAAAACAAGGAATGCAAATCATTACCGGCGCTAAAGTTGGCCCGCTAAACAAGGGTGAAAACGAAGTTTCAACCACGATTGAAAGCGCCGCAGGGAAAGTTGACCTGACTGTCGACCGCGTCATCTGTGCCGTTGGTATTGTTGGAAACGTGGAAAACCTCGGCCTTGAAGGTACCAAAGTTCAGGTAGACCGCACACACATCATCACGGACGAATTCTGCCGTACGGGTGAAACGGGTATCTATGCAATTGGCGATGTGGCTGGCGCACCTTGGTTGGCGCATAAAGCATCCCATGAAGGTATCATTTGCGTAGAGAAAATTGCTGGGCGTTCTCCTGAGCCACTGCATGCACTCAACGTACCAGGCTGCACGTATTCTCGTCCTCAAATCGCATCGGTAGGTCTGAGCGAAGAGAAGGCGATTGCGGCCGGGCACAAAGTAAAAGTTGGGCGTTTCCCTTTCATCGGCAACGGAAAAGCCGTCGCTATGGGTGAAACCGAAGGCATGGTGAAAACTGTTTTCGATGCTAAAACAGGCGAACTTCTCGGCGCTCACATGATCGGTGCAGAAGTTACGGAAATGATCCAAGGCTACGTCATCGCCCGCACAGGCGAATTGACCGAGGCAGAGTTGATGGAAACGGTTTTCCCGCATCCAACAATCTCAGAAACGATGCATGAAGCAACCTTGTCTGCCTTCGACGGCGCATTACATATCTAACACATGTCACAACGCATCACGATCGATCACCGCCAGTCTTTAGGTATTGCGCCGCCGGTAGTGGAGCCCAAAATAGGGCTCCGCCACCCGGAAAAAGCGCACCGGCCCGATAACCCAATCCAGCGAAAACCAGCTTGGATACGGGTTAAAGCGCCGAACCACCCCGTGTACCATGAGACACGGAAACTGATGCGCGATAGCAACCTCGTTACGGTTTGCGAAGAAGCCGCTTGCCCCAATATCGGAGAGTGCTGGTCCCAGCGGCATGCGACCATGATGATCATGGGCGAAATCTGTACTAGGGCCTGTGCCTTCTGCAACGTGACGACTGGTTTGCCAAAAGCCCTCGACGCTGACGAACCGCGACGCGTTGCGGAAGCCGTAGCCAAATTAGGCTTAAGGCACGTTGTTATAACATCCGTTGACCGCGATGATTTGCCTGATGGCGGCGCAAGACACTTTGCGCGTGTCATCAACGCTATCAGGGACGCATCTCCCACCACAACGATCGAAATCCTTACGCCTGACTTCATGCGCAAAGATGGCGCTTTGGAGATTGTCGTTGAAGCTCGCCCCGATGTTTTTAATCACAATATCGAGACTGTTCCGCGCCTGTACCCAACCATTCGGCCCGGGGCTAGGTATTACCAGTCTCTTCGTCTCTTAGACGGGGTAAAACGCCTCGACCCAACGATTTTCACAAAATCCGGGCTTATGTTAGGATTAGGCGAAGAACGCTTGGAGGTGTGGCAGGTCATGGATGATTTTCGTATTGCGGACGTCGATTTCTTGACGTTGGGACAATATCTTCAACCGACCCCCAAACATGCCGCCGTAGCTGATTTTGTAACGCCTGAAGCCTTTGAAAGTTACGCTAAGACAGCGCGCGTCAAGGGCTTCCTGCAGGTCAGTGCGTCACCTCTTACACGCTCATCTTACCATGCGGACAGCGATTTTGCTCAACTGCGCGCCGCCCGAAACAGCCGACTGAAAGACATCGCCTGATGCCTACCCATGCCGAACAGCGCCTCATTGCTTATACGCCTGAGCAGCTTTTCGATCTTGTCGCGGATGTAGGCAAGTACCCACAATTCCTGCCTTGGTGTGTTAAAGCCGTTGTCAAAAGCCACACCGAAAAGGAACTTGTTGCTGATCTTACGGTCGGTTTTGGTCCATTCCGGGAGAGTTTTACCAGCCGCGTGACCCTTGAGCGCCCGACGCGTATCCACGTGCGCTACGAAAAAGGCCCTTTTAGATACCTGAACAACGTTTGGACTTTCACCCCCGATCCACGCGGGTGTCTTGTAGATTTTTTTGTAGATTTTGAGTTCAAATCTCGGCTTTTGCAAAATGCAATGGGTGTTGTTTTCAATGAGGGTGTGCGCCTCATGGTATCTGCTTTTATCAAACGTGCTAGAGACATTTATGGTGTAAGTCTCGCAGAAAAAGCGAAGTGATTTAAAACCGCGTTATCTGGAGAGCGTTAAAGAAGAGGAACAAGGATCATCTTACGACAAAGGATAATGTCATGATGAAAAAAGCTCTCCTCGCAGTAGTCGCTCTCACAGCAGCAGCTTCAGTTTCATCGCCTGCACTGGCAAAGCACCACGGCCATCACCACAAGAAGACAACCAAGACAGTCTCCAAGAAGGCTGTTTCGGACCCAGCAACGGACGCTCTCAACAGTGGTTCGCTGCAAAAGGCACAAACGCCAGTTGTCCCTGCGACACCTGCTCCAGCAGCGCCCGCACCAGCACCGGCTTCAAGCGGTCAGTAATTTCTAAAGCTGCAACGCAGTTCACCCGCTTTGGACAAAGCTCCAAAGCGGGTGTTTTATTATGCACCTCTTTGAGGTGAAGTTCGTTTGGCTGCCCAATTACCAAGAGCTTGAATTAATCCCACTAGGGCAATCAATACGAAGACAACAGCTATCATCACTTGGGTATTAAAACGCTGATAGCCGTAGCGAATAGCTAAGTCCCCCAAGCCACCGGCGCCAATAGCCCCTGCCATTGCGGATGCGCCAGTTAGAGTAATCAATGTAACAGTCAAACCGCTAATGAGGCTGGGCAGAGCTTCAGGGATAACTCCGTAGCAAATCACCATCCACCGGGAGCCGCCCATTACTTGCACGGCCTCGATCAGACCCGTGTCAACGCCTCTTAAAGCGATCTCAGCAATACGTGCATAATACGGAATTGCAGCAATTGATAAAGGAACAATTGCCGCAGCGGTACCCAAAGACGTACCCACGACCCAGCGCGTTACAGGCAACAAAATCACCAATAATATGATGAATGGCACCGCACGAAGTGCATCAATAAGTAAGCTAATAGGTTTTGCTATGAAAGGATTACCATATAATTCTTTCCGACTTGCCGAGAACACAATAACAGCGAGCGGCAAACCCACTAGAACTGAAATTAATCCTGCGGCGAGGACCATCACAAGTGTCTGTTCCGTGGCTTGCCAGACCAGATTAATAATGAGCCGGGACATAACCCAAAACCTCCATGAGTTGTGTCCTATCGGAAAGATACGCGGTCATCTCTTCCGACAAAGGCTTATCAAGGGTGAACACCATATCAACCGTCGGTACGCCGGCATACAAACTTGCTCCCCCTGAAATGAGCACCAGTCTGAGGTCAAAGCGGATCGAAATATCCGAAATGAACGCCGTCGATGCTTCATCCCCTACGAGCAGCGCTCTTACCACACTTAAATGCTTCTCAAGGGGCTTGTTCGTTAGATTGCTTTGTAGGGTGTGGGGCAGAGCAGGGCGGGTTTCGTTCAATAGGGCCTGAACAGCGGGCGGGTTGTTGGAGCGCGTTAAGAGATCAAGTATCGCGCCGTTGTGAACGAGTTCTCCCTGATCTAGCACCAATACTCTTTGAGCAAAGCGGCGAATGACGTCCATCTCGTGCGTAATGAGGATAATGGTCAAACCCAGTTTGCGATTTATATCGCTCAGAAGGTCCAGTACCGCCGTCGTGCTCTGCGGGTCCAGTGCTGAAGTAGCTTCGTCACACAAAAGCAGGGACGGCGCGTTCGCTAGCGCCCTCGCTATACCGACCCGCTGCTTTTGCCCTCCCGATAATTGTGCGGGATATTTTTCGCTGTGCTCGCCAAGACCAACCAGTTCCAGCAGTTCTTTAACGCGGGCTTTTATGTCGTTTGACGACCAACCCGCTATTTTTAGGGGTAGGGCTACATTTTGAGCTACGGTCTTTGTTTGCAGCAAATTAAAATGCTGAAAGACCAAACCTATATTCTGTCTAGCCTTCCGCAAATCCCGCTCTGCCAGCGTTGTAATGTCTTGACCTTGGAGTACTACGCTCCCTTGGTCAGGCTTTTCCAAGCCACACAAGGCACGCAGTAATGTCGATTTTCCTGCGCCAGATGGGCCAATAAGACCAACAATCTCGCCTTTTTCGACCTCAAACGAAATATCTTTTAAAACAGGGCTTTTCGCAAAACTATGCCAAAGCCCCGCAACACTAAGAACACTCATGGCCATGCTGGCAGTGTCGAGCCATGGTAGACATCTAGCAGAACTTTTTTAACATTTGGCTGCTGATAGGCATCGACTAGCTTTTTGACCCAAGGAGCCTTCGCGTCTTCTTCGTTAACAGCGATGAAGTTCGTGTACGGATTATTTTGCAGAGCTTCTTGTGCAATGCGCTGATGCACAACATCAATTCCTGACTTATGTGCCCAATCCGTATTAACCACTGCCGCGTCAAGATCGGACAATGCGCGACCCACAACCCCAGCGTCTAACTCTTTCACGTTTAAATTGCGTGGATTATCGGTAATATCTAGTACAGTTGGCAAAAGGCCCGCGCTGTCCGAGACTTTTATCAAACCTTGAGTTTGTAAAAGTAACAATGCACGACCTTCATTGCTTGGGTCGTTTGGCACACCAATACTTGCACCTTTAGGTAACTCGGAGACACTGTGCCACTTGGTGGAATATAGCCCAATCGGTGAAACATACATGTTTCCGACCGGCACAATATGGAAACCATGGGCTGCAATTTGCGCCTTCAAAAAAGGCCCATGCTGGAAGGCATTTGCCTGGACGTCGTGCTCTGCCAGTGCCTCATCAGGCAGATTGTACTCTGAGAAGGTAACAACCTCCACCTTCAAGCCATTTTTAAGAGCATTCTGTGACACAACACGCCAGACGTCCTCATCCTCGCCAGACATGATGCCGACACGTAGAGGAGTAGGGGTGCCTTCTTCAGCGTTGATGTGTCCAAAGGATGCGGCCCCCATGAACGCCGCAAAGGCCAAAAGAGTATGACGACGAGAAAGCATGCAAGCATCCTTTAACACAAAACAAGACCACAAAATAAACGATTTGACGAACAGATAATGTCATTAACGACAAAAGTCTATCCGAAACACCGATTTATCAACGTGACAAGATAAGATCCAACGCACGAAGAGCGCTAGCTTGCCTTATTGTGTGCCTGTCACCTTTGAAGAAACAACTTTCCGACTGGGTCTCAAGCCCTCGTCGAGCAATGGAAAAACAGACGGTTCCTACAGGCTTATAGGCAGACCCTCCACTTGGCCCAGCTATACCCGTAACCGCGACAGACACCGTTGCACTTTGCGTCCGTGTCAAAGCACCTTCCGCCATTTGTCTGGCTGTCTGCTCGCTTACGGCTCCATGGGCTTCCAGCGTTTCAAGGCTTACATCTGTCAGTTGGCGTTTGAGAAGATTGGAGTATGTGACAAGTCCGCCTTCAACCACATCTGACGACCCCGGCACTTCGGTCAAGGATGCAACAATCAAGCCGCCTGTGCAGCTTTCCACGGTGACGAGTTTTTCATCGTAGCTTCTTAAAAATTCAAGAACCTCTTCTGCTTTGGCAATGAGGGGGTCAGTTATCATGAAAAGCGCTTTCAACGGCGTAAAGCGTAATATTCGCTTCGATATTTAAAACATAAGACCGCGTCTCCCTGTAGGGCAGACGCTCTATCCAATCGAGCAATGTTTCATCGTTGATATCTGCGACAGGCGGGTTCGCCTTTAACCATGTATCCACCCTGTGCGGGCCAGCATTATAAGAGGCTAAAGCGTACGGAATTACGTGGTCAAAACGCTCCAGAAGCTGGCGAATATAAGCACTGCCGACTGTCAGGTTTGTCTGCGGATCTTTCAATCCCTCCGCTGAAACATTGAAACCTTTGAGGTGAGCGCGCCGCACAACGTCTCGTGCTGCACCCGGTAAAAGTTGCAGCAAACCGACAGCATGCGCTGCGCTCAATGCGTCAGGATTAAATGCACTTTCTTGCCGGGCAACGCCTAGTATAATGCCTTCAGGCAAATCTGCATCGACTGGCCATGGGTTTGGGTAACCTTGCGGATACAAACTGTACCCCAACCGCGCGAGGCTATGTGACGCAGCCACAGCACCCGCGGGGACGTTCAACTGTAAGGACAAATCCGCAACAGCCTTCTGCCCTGATGGGGAGGGATTTACCGTTTGCAGCAGCAACAAGAAAAGCCGCGAATGATCATAATCTCCGCTGTTGGCCAAGCTTCGTGCAGCATCAACCAGGTCTAGGCGCTGCAAAGGTTGTGTTTGGGGCTGGACCTGCTGGGTGAGCAGCTTATGCATTTCTGCCAGAAACGCATCGCTTTTGGTTTCGCCATTCAGTAGCGCTGTCTTATCCGTTAATTCAGCAAGGGCAAGCTGACCATGAATCATGGTTGGGTAGTATGATGCTTCTTTAAACGCCTCTTGAGCGCGATCGTCATCTTCCAGCAGAGCATAGCCCCGGCCAGCCCAATACCAACCCGCAGCACGGAAGCGAAGCGGCTGAGCCTGCTGCAAGGCTGCAAAATGCGGCAATGCCATTTCCGCATTTTTAAGGGCTCTGAGTGCTATGTATCCAGTTAATTCTTCAGCTTCTAAGCGTGCCGTAGTGTCTAGGGAAAGCGTTTGATCGTCTGAGAATTTCAACGCATCTTCGATGCGGTTGAATAGTAAAAAAGTCCGCGCCAATGTAAGGCGCTCGTTAGTCCATGCAGTCGTAGGACTTTGTTTTTGAAGAGCGAATATCCGCTCATTCCATAGCGCTTGAAGATCATCCAAACGATCAGCCCGTTTTAGATATCGGGAATAATACCGCAAAATGATCGGATCATTTTTCTGCGCCTCAGATAAAGACAAGAATGCACTTTCCGCATCAGGTAATGCGTAGTGCATGGATAAGCGCGCCGAGGCCAAGGCAGCATCTTGTGGCGCCAAACGGGAGATTTGCCTACGTGCCGAGGTAAGCTTGCCTGCGCCATCTAAAGTCTCAAAGCGCTGCCATTGATCCTTGGAGGTAAAGCCCGAGCCAAAACGCTGCTCAAAAGCAGCCTCTTGAGCACCATCAACCGCACCACTTATCCATAAGCTACGCGCTCCAGCGATGGCGTGCGGCAGATAAGCCACGCATCTCAAGAAAGCCTCGGGCAAGCTGAGCGGTAACGCTGGACAAAGCGCTTGCAGTTGGCCCGGGTCATTTTCCTGCGAAAGTGCCTTCTGGTAACGCCACATTATGCGGCTCTGCTCAGGCCAGACCGGCCCACTTGTCAAGAAACTCCCGTACCGTGAGGCGCTAAATCCGGCCCCGTCGGCACTTGTCAGAAGCAGCCATTCTTGCAGGCGCGCAGATAGCGGCGCCGCCTGAGCGGTGTCTAGGGCAGTGGCCCCTATGATGATGGAGGCAATGACAGACTTTGCACGTAACCGCATAGGAACTGCTCTATGATTAATAAACAACATGCTGCCAGACTTCACCGCCACCTTTGACGATAAGCTCCACAGCGACGAATAGAACAATCGCAAGGCCGACCCAGGCAATCCACTTATAACGCTCAAGGAGTCGGGCAATAAACGAGGCAGCAAGCGCCATCATCAAAACAGAAGCTACGAGGCCAAAAACCAGAACCCAAGGGTGGCCAACCGCGGCGCCGGCAACAGCCAGCACATTATCGACGCTCATAGACAGATCAGCTGCAATGATCCTGACAATGGCTGTCTTTAAGCTGGAAGGCGCATCTATTGTTGGGCCGCTCTGCTCATGCCGAAACTCGTGGAACATACGGGCACAAACCCATAGCAGCAGCAATCCGCCAGCCAAGGTCAAGCCGACGATAGATAATAGCTGCACCGCTACCAGAGCCAAAACTATACGCAGAACTGCGGATAAAAGTGTGCCTGCAAAAATCGCTCTTGTCCGGTCCCGACCAGTCAACTGGCGTACTGCGAGGCCGATTACGACGGCATTGTCTCCCGCAAGAGTGACGTCAATCAACGTGACTTGTGCGAGAGCAAAAAGGGTATGAATCATAGAATCGGGTGACAAAGGTTGTGCTTTCCTAAAAGCGATCCGTGCAATGTTCTCGTATTTGGTCTAAGCAACCCCCGTAAAGACCTTAAGGTCGTGACCCACACGCTTTTCGGAGTTCGCATGGTCCCCCGCTATAGCCGCCCCCAGATGACCGCAATCTGGTCCCCCGCCAATCGCTACCGCATCTGGTTCGAAATCGAAGCCCTCGCATGCGAAGCTATGGCTGAGCAAGGCGCCATTCCCGTCGAAGCCGCCCGCATCATCCGCGAAAAAGGCGACATCGCACTTGCTGCCTTCTCCGATGCTGATCTGGCACGCATTGATGAAATCGAGGCTGAAACGCGCCATGACGTCATTGCGTTCCTTACATGGCTAGCAGAAAAAGTCGGCCCTGAAAGCCGCTTTGTTCACTTGGGCATGACGTCTTCGGACGTTCTGGACACATGCCTTTCTGTCCAATTAACACAAGCAGCAGACCTTCTGCTTGAAGATATGGACCGAGCTTTGGAAGCGCTAAAAACACGCGCTTACGAGCACAAAAACACTGTTACCATTGGTCGTAGCCACGCTATCCATGCTGAGCCGACCAGCTTTGGCCTAAAGCTTGCAGGGCACTACGCAGAGTTTGCCCGCGGTCGTGAGCGGCTGGTTCAAGCGCGTAAAGAAATTGCGGTATGTGCAATTTCTGGTGCGGTTGGCACCTACGCACATATTGACCCGGCTATTGAGGAATACGTCGCAGCCAAGCTCGGCCTCGAAGTCGAGAGCGTATCAACGCAGGTCATCCCACGTGACCGCCATGCTGCATTTTTCTGTGCGCTCGGCGTCATTTCCAGCGGTATTGAGCGTTTGGCTGTAGAAGTCCGTCATCTGCAACGCTCAGAAGTGCGCGAAGCTGAAGAGTTCTTCCATAAGGGGCAAAAAGGCAGCTCTGCCATGCCGCACAAGCGTAACCCAGTTCTGTCTGAAAACCTGACAGGTCTGGCACGTTTGATTCGCTCACACGTTGTTCCCGCGCTTGAGAACGTCGCTTTGTGGCACGAGCGGGATATCAGCCACTCCGCTGTTGAGCGCAACATCTGCCCTGACGCGACGATCGGCCTTGATTTCGCACTGATCCGCATGGCCAGCATGATGGAAAAGCTGGTTGTCTATCCAGATCAAATGATCGCAAACATGGAAAGCCTTGGTGGCGTCGTCCATTCTGGCGAGGTTCTGCTGGCATTAGCTCGCGCCGGTATCTCCCGCGAAGACGCTTACAAGATTGTTCAGCGCAATGCGATGGCAACTTGGACACGCTTGGGCCAACCCGATGGCCGTAGCTTCCGCGAAAATCTGGACGCTGATCCAGACGTCAAAGACCGCATTGATGCATCCGTGCTCGACAAAGCCTTTGACCCTGCACAGCACCTTGCCAAAGTTGACCGTATTTTCACGCGCGTTTTCGGCTAAAAAACCACAGGGCGGATGCTTCTATCATCCGCCCCTCGCAGTTCACGCGCTGTAATGCTATGGGAGCGGAATACTCCGCTTGACACATCAGAGGCTGCTTCGTTCGTCAAGACTGTTTGCAGCCCTTGATACATTGCAACAAGGATAGCCAATGGCCCGCCGCCGCCAGATCTACGAAGGCAAAGCCAAGGTCCTGTTCGAAGGCCCCGAACCGGGTACACTCGTCCAGTATTTTAAAGATGACGTCACCGCCGGAAACGGTGAGAAGAACGGCATCATTACGGGCAAAGGTGTGCTTAACAACCGCATCAGCGAATATCTGATGCAACACCTGCACGACATCAACATCCCGACTCACTTTTTGCGCCGCCTCAATATGCGTGAGCAGTTGATCCGCGAAGTGGAAATTATTCCACTCGAAGTCGTCGTGCGCAACGTCGCAGCAGGCTCTATCGCCAAGCGCCTGGGCCTTGAAGAAGGTACGCGCCTGCCGCGGACCATCATTGAGTACTACTACAAAAACGACTCACTCAATGATCCGATGGTCTCAGAAGAACACATTGCCGCGTTCAATTGGGCAGCTCCACAAGACCTTGACGAAATGAATGCGCTTGCACTGCGCACAAACGATTTTCTGATGGGGATGTTTGCCGCCGCCGGGATCACATTGGTTGATTTTAAGCTGGAATTTGGGCGCGTTTGGGAAGGCGAGGAAATGCGCATCATCCTCGCTGATGAAATTTCCCCCGACAATTGCCGTCTTTGGGACACAAAGACCAGTGAGCGCATGGACAAAGACCGCTTCCGCCGTGACCTCGGCAAAGTAGAAGAAGCGTATCAAGAAGTAGCACGTCGCCTCGGCATTCTGCCTGAGGCTGGTAACGGTGACCTCAAGGGTCCGGAGGCAGTTCAATGAAAATCCGTGTTTTCGTATCCCTGAAGGAAGGCGTTTTGGACCCACAGGGCAAAGCCATTGGCCACGCCCTAGACACGTTGGGCTTCAAAGGCCTCGGCGAAGTCCGCGTAAGCCGCGTTGTTGATCTTGACGTTCCTGCGACCGACAAGGAAACAGCTCTGGAGCAGGGCGCTGCGATGGCTAAGGCACTGCTGGCAAATGAAGTTATCGAAGACTTCTTTGTAGAGGTGGCTGCATGAAGAAGCTGCTGGCACTCACTGTAGCAGCATCGCTCGCAGCATCTGGCTCGGTTGCACACGCACAGCGCGTATCAAAAGTAAGCGGGCGCATGATCGGCTCTATGTGCAGTAATGCACGTTCAGCTGGCTTGTGCGACGCATACATCGCAGGCGTAACAGACAGCGAAGTCTGGTCGAAAAAATTCGACGAGATCTCCAACGATGCGAACGCCCCGGTTGCATTCTGCGTCCCCGCAAGCGAGACAACTGCACGCCTGCGTGAGAGCGTTGTGTCCTGGCTGCACCGCCATGATGATGCCCTAACACAGCCCGCTGCGAAGGGTATCTATCGAGCCCTGCACGAAGCTTATCCTTGTCACAGCGCGACGGAGGACAAAAAATGAAAGCGGGTATCGTCGTATTCCCCGGTACAAACCGGGAGCGCGACATGGCACAGGCTCTCAAGCTGATTTCTGGCCATGCTCCGCGTATGATCTGGCACCATGAAACGTCCCTTGGTGACCTTGACCTCGTAGTCCTACCCGGTGGGTTCAGCTTCGGTGACTACCTCCGCAGTGGTGCTATGGCAGCACACTCACCAATCATGAGCGCTGTGAAAGCTTTTGCTGAGCGCGGCGGCCACGTTTTGGGTGTCTGTAACGGCTTCCAGATTTTGACAGAATCGCATCTTTTGCCGGGCGCCTTACTTCGCAATGCTGGCCTGCGCTTTCTGTCGCAAGACTGCCACTTGAAAGTTGAAAACGCCTCCTCACCATTTACCCGCGGCTGGAAAACGGGAGATGTATTCCGCTCTCCCATGGCGCATGGTGACGGCAACTACACTGCGTCCCCTGAAACGCTAGATCGGCTCGAAGGTGAAGGCCGCGTCGCTTTCCGCTATTCCACAGCAAATGGAACAGTGGCTGCAGATGACGTTACAGCCAACCCTAACGGTAGCGATCGCGCAATTGCCGGTATCCTTAGCGAAAATGGTCGCGTTTGCGGCCTAATGCCGCACCCTGAAAACCTGACTGACCCTGCAATCGGTGGTACGGATGGCGTGCCCCTGTTCCGTGGTCTTGTGGAGGCACTTGTCGGATGAGCGTGAAGGTTGATGCCACTCTCGCCCAGTCCTTCGGGCTGACCAGCGTAGAATACGATAAAGTTCTCACCATTATGGGCCGTACGCCGAGCTTTACAGAGCTCGGTGTGTTCTCGGTCATGTGGTCCGAGCACTGCTCTTACAAATCATCGCGTCTTCACCTGAAGACACTGCCGACTAAAGCACCTTGGGTCATTCATGGCCCCGGTGAGAATGCTGGTGTGGTAGATATTGGTGAAGGCCTGGCGGCCGTCTTCAAGATGGAAAGCCATAACCATCCATCCTTTATCGAGCCTTACCAAGGTGCGGCTACGGGCGTTGGCGGCATTTTGCGTGACGTCTTCACCATGGGCGCGCGTCCTGTTGCCAACCTGAACGCGCTGCGTTTTGGTGACCCAAAGAACGCTGGCACGCGCCGCATTGTTGATGGCGTCGTACGCGGCATCGGTGGCTATGGTAACTGCGTTGGCGTTCCAACCGTTGGCGGCGAAGTCAACTTCCATAAAGCATATGACGGCAACCCACTCGTCAATGCGATGACAGTCGGTATCGCTAAAAAAGACAAGATATTCCTGTCTGCGGCAGCTGGCGTCGGTAACCCGGTTGTTTATGTCGGCTCAAAAACCGGACGCGATGGCATCCATGGTGCTACCATGTCTTCCGCTGAGTTTGACGATGAAGCTGCATCAAAGCGTCCAACCGTCCAAGTCGGTGACCCGTTCATCGAAAAGCTTCTCATCGAAGCCTGCCTTGAACTTATGGCGACAGACGCAATTGTTGCTATTCAGGACATGGGCGCTGCGGGTCTCACGTCTTCCTCAGTCGAAATGGCCGGGAAGGGCGGAGTTGGCATTGAGTTGAACCTTGATGCCGTACCTCAGCGCGAGCCTAACATGACAGCGTATGAAATGATGCTGTCTGAGAGCCAAGAGCGTATGCTCATGGTGCTCAAGCCAGAGCGCACCGAAGAGGCACGTGCTATCTTCGAAAAGTGGGAGCTGGACTTTGCTGTTATTGGTCACCTGACCGATACGGGCAACATTACAGTTAAGCACAACGGCGCTGTAGAGGCCGATATTCCGCTAGCGCCGCTGGCTGAAGAAGCACCAATCTACGACCGCCCGCGCGCCCCGCTGGAAGCACCTCGCCACATTCAGCCGCCAGCTGACCCGGTTGGTATTGAACACGCGCTGCTTACCCTCATTGCATCGCCAGATCTTGCTTCACGTGCATGGATCTGGAACCAGTATGACAGCCTCGTTGGCGGTCAAACGGTTCAGCGCCCCGGTGGCGCAGATGCTGCTATCGTACGCGTAGAAGACACCAAGTTAGGCTTGGCACTTACGACCGATTGTACGCCGCGTTATTGCCAAGCTGACCCACATGCAGGTGGTGCACAGGCCGTTGTCGAGGCATGGCGTAATATTACGGCAACGGGTGCAACACCTCTCGCCGTGACGGACAACCTAAATTTCGGCAACCCAGAACGCCCCGAAATCATGGCTCAGTTCGCTGAAGCGATTAAGGGCATGGGTGAAGCATGCCGCGCGCTCGACTTCCCCGTCGTGAGCGGCAACGTGTCTCTGTATAACGAAACACGTTCCCCAACCGGCTTACCACAAGCGATTTTACCGACTCCTGCTATTGGTGGCTTGGGCGTGTTCCAAGACGTTTCCAAGTCTGTCGGTCTAGCCATGCCTGAAAAGCAAGAGCTGGTGCTGGTGGGTGAAATTCGTGGTGAGCTTGGTCAATCACTGTGGCTGCGTGAAATTTGCCACCGTGAGGAAGGTGCTCCGCCGCGTATCGATTTGGTCGCCGAGCGCCGCAACGGCGACTTTGTTCGCAGCCAGATTCAAAGCGGCACAGTTTCTGCTTGCCATGACATCGCTGATGGCGGCTTGCTCATCACGCTAGCAGAAATGGTCATGGCAAGCGGTGTAGGCTGCTCCTTGTTAGAGCATCCAGCTTCCCTGCCACATCACGCATTCTGGTTCGGTGAAGATCAAGCGTGCTATGTCGTGGCAACGACAGATGCTTCATCCTTCATCGCGGCGGCTGAAAAAGCAGGTGTACACGCCCGCAATCTCGGCCGTACGGGTGGAACCGCATTGAAAATGGCAGACGGCATCAGCGTAGAAGCGTCGCGTCTACGTGACATTAACGCAGCATTCTTGCCGGCACTTATGGGGCAGGATTCGTAACCATGCCTATGACCGCTCAAGAAATTGAACGTACGATTCTGGCAGCACTGCCTGACGCGAAGGTAGAAATTGAAGACTTAGCAGGGGATGGTGACCATTACGCATGCGCCGTAACCAGCGAAGCTTTCCGTGGCCTATCCCGCGTCCGTCAACACAAGCTTGTATATGATGCTTTTGGTACCCGTATGGGTACCGAATTGCACGCCATGGCGCTGCGGACAATTACACCTGCTTAAATGAGGATTGATTTTGTCCTCTTGAAGTTTAGGCTTCCAACACCTTAGTGATGGAAAGCCAAATGTGGGGCGGAAGTTGTTTTCGTCCCACCTAAAAAGGAAGACCCCATGCCTGAGACCGTGTTTCAGCACCTCCAAAACCTGATCGACGCTAACCCAGTCATGCTGTTCATGAAGGGCGACAAGCTTTTCCCACAATGCGGTTTCTCTGCCCGCGTGGTGCAAATCCTGTCTCACCTTGGTGTCACGTTCGAGACCTGTAATGTTCTGGAAAGCCCAGAGATCCGTCAGGGGATCAAGGACTTTTCGCAATGGCCAACGGTGCCTCAGCTTTATGTCAAAGGTGAATTCATTGGCGGCTGCGATATTGTAACTGACATGTACCAGAACGGCGAACTAGAGACCCTGATGTCCGAGAAGGGCATTGCTATTGCAAACGCCTAAAGTGGTAAAAACCAGATAATTTCTGGTTACTTTTACCATTGTTTGACCATAAGTTGCATTCGCCACATTCCTGCCATGTTGTTACCAATCATGGCAGGATCTTGATTTTTTTTGAATTAAGCACTAACGGGCTTGCCGTCAGCGCCTTTTCCAGCCTACGGTCGTTTTATCAGCAGGTACGGATTTTTGTAATGGCGCGACGACTTTTAAAGGCCATGGTCGGTGGCTTATCAGGTGTGGTTGTTACTTTCGGAGCAGGGCACGCAATCGCCCGTCCAGCAATCACTGATTACGAGGCAAGCCGCCTCACACTCGATGCTTTAACGGCTGTGCCCGTCTACCATCGCCCTGTCATGCGCGTGATCCATCACCGCCATGAAACACATGCCGTCGCCTTGGCAATGAACTCACATCGCCCCTCTGCCGTGGTCCGTTCAGTATCTTATAGAACACATGCTGCGGCACCAGCTCACCACCACGCTGTCAAACACCGCCGCACGTAATCTTACGCGTTTAACTGGCGGGATTATATATCCCGCCGCGCTCTTTTATTATTCTTGCCTGAGCGCATCTTTAATTCGCTTCATTTCCCCTGATGCCGTGACTAGAATGTAGTCCAAACGTGCCTCTGGCCTTTGCCACTCAGGGTAGGCGCTCCAAATATAATCGAATGCTGCTAACAGACGCTCACGCTGCTTAGTGCTCAACGCCTCAGCGCCCAGCCTCAAAGATTTACGCTGCTTAACCTCCACAACAACCAAGCGCTCATCCGTACACGTAACAAGATCAACTTCGCCTAATGGAGTTCGCAAGCGTTGTGCGAGAATTTGGTAACCTCTTGTTTTGAGACGCTCCGCAACCAGGTGCTCAGCACCGAGGCCTTGCTTATAAGACAAAAGCCCCCTTGCTGAGCGGACATTAGGCTTGGATTCGATCAAGAACGAAGCAGACGCGCGGCATCCAAGGCAAAATACGTCAGAACCCCGTTACAACCGGCACGACGAAACGCGAGCAGGCTTTCCAGAATGGTCTTGTCTTTATCCAACCAACCATTTTGGAATGCGGCCATCATCATCGCGTATTCACCAGACACTTGGTAGGCAAAGGTGGGTACTTTGAATTTGTCCCTAACGCGGCGAATAATATCTAGGTAAGGCATACCCGGCTTTACCATAACCATATCTGCACCCTCTTCGAGGTCACGTGCGACCTCAAGAAGAGCTTCATCTGAATTGGCCGGATCCATCTGGTATGTTTTTTTATCGCCCGTAAGCAAGCCACCTGATCCTAAAGCGTCACGGAAGGGACCATAATAGGCGGACGCATATTTGGCAGAGTAGGACATAATTCGCGTGTCCTGCTGGCCATCTTCGTCCAGTGTTTCACGGATTTTCCGTACACGGCCATCCATCATATCAGAAGGCGCTACAATGTCATTTCCTGCGCGCGCTTGGTTAAGGGCCTGTGCCGCGAGCACTTCGATAGACAAATCGTTAACAACTCGGCCGTTTTCAATAATGCCGTCATGCCCGTGATCTGTGTACGGGTCCAAGGCTACGTCACCAATAATGCCTAATTCTGGAAAACGGTCTTTTAAAAGCTTTGACGCGCGGCACATGAGATTATCTGGATTCAAGGCTTCAGTACCACGAGCATCCCTTAAAGATGCGGGAGTGATAGGGAAGAGAGCAACAGCTGGAATGCCTAGTTCCACGGCAGGCCGTACATGCTCGACCAATAGATCGAGGCTCACACGCACAACACCCGGCATTGAGGCCACAGACTGCTGCTGCTGCGTCCCTTCGCACACAAATATTGGCCAGATCAAATGATCTACCAAAAGCTGATTTTCACGGACCAAAGTCCGCGTAAATGCATCATGCCTGTTACGGCGGGCTCGGGAGAGGGGGAAGCTTCCATAAGACATGATGCAATGATGCTCTTATTTTTCGCCTAGGGAAAGAGCACTGTGCTTCTTGCCATAAAACGCATACACCACGAGGCCAAAAACAAGCCAAATCAGCAGTCTAATCCACGTCATCTTGTCTAATGAGGCCATAGAAACGCCGCAAAATACCGTTCCCAGAATCGGCACAATCATTCCACCCGGAACTCTGAAACGCCGCTCAGCATCCGGTGCGCGTAAGCGTAGAACTGGCACACCGATACAGACCAAGACGAAGGCAAAAATTGTTCCGATAGACGTCATGCTGCCCAACTCACCAATGGGTAAAACGGCAGCAAAAATACTGGTAATGACAAAGAACATCAGATGTGATGTCCAAGGTGTATGCGTCTTGTGGTGTAGTTTGCTGAAGATGTGAGGCAGTAAACCATCCCGTGACATCACGAGGAAAACTCGAGCCTGTCCCAAAAGCAAGCCAAAAATAACAGAAATATACCCTGCGGATATACCCATTTTAACAAAATTATTCAGCCATCCAGCGTGTGCAATATTCACCACCGTGGCCACAGGGCTGGGGTCATTTGCTAATTTTTGGTAGTTTACAACGCCGGTCAAAACCAGAGAAAATCCAGCATAGACAACGGCACAAATCAGCAATGTGGCAATCATCGCCACCGGTAAATCTTTCGAAGGATTTTTACTATCCTGCGCGGTCGTGGAGATAATATCAAATCCGATATAAGCGAAAAACGCCATACCAGCGGCGCGCATGACGCCTGAAAATCCAAACTGGCCGAAATCCCCCTGATTATGCGGAATAAAGGGGTGATAGTTAGCCGTGTTAATGTATTTGGCGCACATAGCGACCACGAGGACGATGACTGCCACTTTCACAAAGACCAACACATTGTTGATCTTTGTTGATTCACTCATCCCACGCATTAAAAGCGCAGTTACAACGAGAAGAATAAACACTGCGGGGGCGTTGAACCACGCCGGGACTACATCCCCATTCGCAAGATGGACGGGCGTCATGGGTGGGGCAAGGAGGCGAGGGTCGATATATAACCCCCAATCGTTTAGCAGGGATGTTACATATCCTGACCAACTGGACGCAACCGCAGCGGCCCCAATCGTGTACTCAAGCACCAAATCCCAGCCGATCATCCACGCGATGATCTCACCGAAAGCTGCGTACGAATATGTGTACGCTGAGCCGCCCGATGGCATCATGCTTGCAAGCTCACCGTAGCATAGGCCGGCAAAACCGCATGTGATTGCGGCAATGATATATGAAAGCGTTACACCCGGGCCAGCGTTTTGCCCCGCGGCAACCCCGGTGAGTGAGAATAAACCCGCGCCAATCGTAACCCCAACTCCAAGGGCAATAAGCTGCCACCGACCTAAAACCCGCTTCAAACCGGAATTAGAGGAGGGATCAGACTGAATTGGCTTTTTCCGCCACAGCGGAGAGGACATAACTGTGTTTCCTGACGACAATAAGAGAGAAAAAGAACGAATATTTCTTTCATCTAGCGAATATTTTTGCGGCTTCGTCCATTCTGCGATACGACGAGCCATCATCTTTCAGGAGAATGGACCACCATGTCAGAACATGCCAGCCAGTCTGCACATAATTCCTTCTTTCAGGCACCGCTGAAGAACATTGACCCCGATGTTGCGGCCATTTTGAACGATGAGCTCGTACGTCAACAAGACGGTATCGAGCTTATTGCGTCAGAAAACATGACGTCCTTCGCGGTTATGGAGGCGCAGGGTTCAGTCCTGACCAACAAATATGCAGAAGGTCTGCCCGGTAAGCGTTACTATGGTGGATGCGTTGACGTAGACCGCGTCGAACGCCTCGCGATTGAACGCCTCACAAAGATCTTCGGAGCGGAATTCGCGAACGTCCAGCCGCACTCTGGCGCAAACGCGAATCAGGCTGCGTTCATGGCAATGGCTGCACCGGGAGATACAATCCTTGGCATGAGCCTTGCGGCGGGTGGCCATCTCACACACGGTGCCGCACCAAATTATTCTGGTAAATGGTTCAACGCCGTACAATATGGCGTACGCGCTGAGGACGGCCTCATCGATTATGAGGAAATGGAAACGCTTGCACGCGACCATAAGCCTAAAATCATTGTTGCAGGCAGCTCCGCCTATCCTCGCGTTATTGATTTTGCACGCTTCCGCAAAATTGCTGACGAAGTCGGTGCCTACTTGATGGTCGATATGGCTCATTTTGCAGGTTTGGTCGCTGCGGGCCTTTATCCAAACCCTGTCCCGTACGCTGATATTGTTACGTCAACGACGCATAAAACACTGCGTGGCCCACGTGGCGGTATTATTTTGACCAGCAATCCAGAGCTGGCAAAAAAAGTAAACTCAGCAGTATTCCCAGGTCTGCAGGGTGGCCCGCTGATGCATGTCATCGCCGGTAAAGCTGTTGCATTTGGAGAAGCTCTGAGCGAGTCCTTCAAGGAATACCAAACACGCGTTTTGGCGAATGCCCGAGCCCTTGCCGATGAACTGAAAAAGCGTGGTTTTGATATCGTTACAGGCGGTACTGACAGCCACTTGGTCCTCGTGGATCTGCGCCCAAAGAAAGTCACTGGCAAGCTCGCTGAGAACATCCTTGAAAAGGCTGGTATCACCGCCAACAAGAACTCAATCCCGTTTGACCCAGAGAAGCCATTCGTTACATCAGGCATTCGTTTGGGTAGCCCTGCAGCAACAACGCGCGGCTTCGGCGAAGAAGAGTTCCGCACTGTTGCCCGTATGATCGACGAGGTCCTGACAGCGGCTCTGGAAGAAGATAATGCTGATGCAGTCGCTCAGCGCGTACACGAAGAAGTAAAGGCTCTGTGCCGCCGCTTCCCAATCTACACGCAAGCATCAGCCTAAATAAAAAATCAGCTTGCGGTCCGGCGTCCTAGCCGGACTGCAAGCTGCCCGATACGCGGCCTATGATTAGGGACGACTAAGATGCAGTCATCATAAGGCGTATAAATCAAATCTCGTCCGTCACGCGCAATAAGTGTCCCCGCCCGCGATATGCATGAGTGTCCTCTCCAGCATTGGGTGAAGGCAAACTCTGCGCTACGCGCAACAACATTATCCGTGACAGAAACACACTGCACCGCTTGAGACGCAACGTGATGATTTAGATGCAGTGCTTCTGCATGCTCTAAAAAAGCCTGAACAGTGTGGTTCATCACCGTCAAAGTCTCTTGGTGCCAATGCTGTCCAGCCTCAAGCAAACACCCACGACCAGCACCAACTGTTGCAGCAAAACGATCGTAATCAATCAGGCGCGCACCGCTTTGATGCCCAAGATCCGTCACAACGCAGGAAGGCACATCTTTAATCGTCGCTAAATTACGCGCGAAATCTGCCGAACGTTTCGCATAAGGCGCGATAAAAAAGGGGTCTGAACTCCATAAAGTTGAGTGCAGATCGAGCAACAAATCAGCACGGCGGATAAACGGCTCTATTTCCCGCGCTCGCGATAGTTCGAGACTGCTTTCGTTGCCCCGCAGCCTCTGCATTGACCAGACACGGTTCATGTCCTCTTCGAGATAGCGCGCGGCAAGGGGGTTTTGACTTTGGAAGAAACCAAATGCTTTGAGATTGGCTAAAATCAGAGTTAGCCGCCCAGCTGCTGGTGCTGACTGGGTTACTCTCAAACGCTCTAATGCATGACCACCTGCAAATTCGTTGCCATGCATCAAAGCAATTATCACACATTCGGGGCCTGAGCGCCCAGTATCATGGGTGATAACGCCCGGTATGCCTGTGTTTGTATTACGCCATGCGTCTAGGTTTGGTAGGGGAAGGTTGATTGGAGGCAAACTGACAGGGCTGTGCCGAACGAACAGTGTCTCACTAAGTTCGGACTTGCGGATGCGAATTGGATAATGCCTCTGACCAGCCTTACAACTCATGCCCCTTTGCACCTCGTTTAACGAAATCGCGTATCATGCGATCACAACGCGCTAACTGATCACGCGTTACAAATTCATCTGGTTTATGCGCCTGTGCTATGTCTCCTGGGCCACAGACGATACTTGCCATTCCTGCACGTTGGTAAATTCCGCCTTCTGTGCCGTAGGACACATGCCCAGCGGAATTACGTCCCGTGATTTGCTGAGTGAGCAATGTCAACGAATGGTCAACGGGTAGGGCTAATGGCGGCAGATTGCATAGGGCCTCGAAGCGGATACCACCTTGTGCACTCTGCGTTTTAAGAGACTGTTCCAAGGGAGCTAGCTTGGCCTTCAAGCTTTCAAACATTGCTTGGCCTTCATCACCCGGCACGTTACGCCACTCTACGTCAAAAAACGCATATTCAGGGATGATATTTAAGATAGATCCACCTGATGCGACCCCCACTTGCATCGTCGTATAAGGCGGCTCAAACCCCGCAACACGCTGCCCTTCCAGCGCCAAGCGTTCTGCTTCGTCTGCGCAAAGAGCAATTGCACGTCCCATCGCGTGCAAAGCGTTGCTCCCGGCTTCCGGGTTGGACGAATGGCCCGGCGTACCATGAAAATGAATTCTGACTGCAAAGCGCCCTTTATGCGCAACGATTGGCGCCAAAAGACTAGGCTCACCAACAATACAGCGTTCGGGAAGCAGTCCGTCCGCTGCGAGGTCGGACATGATCTGGCGTGCACCATCGCAGGTAATTTCTTCGTCGCACGTAAAAAGCAGATGCACCGGTTCATCATTGGTGAGCTCTTTAATATCCGGCACCGCTGCAAGCATGCAGGCTACGAAGCCTTTCATGTCTGCCGCTCCGCGCCCGTAGAGCCTGCCATTTTCTTCCCTGAGCGCAAATGGGTCAGATGACCAATCCTGCCCGTCTACCGGTACACAGTCTACATGGCCTGAAAAAGCTAAACCGCCAGATCGGACTGGGCCAATAACCGCATGCAGATTCCATTTCTCGGCCCCTCCGTCGGGGCCAGGGTAACGCTTAAACGTTACACCATGAGCAGAGAGATATGCCTCAATCCATGAGATGATATCCGTGTTGCTTTTAGCGCTCGTCGTATCGAATGAGACGAGGGCTGCCAGAATCGCCTCTGCTTCGGCGGGAACATTATGCGGATCAATCATGGCTTCATTCTCAGCACATTTAGATTAATCCGCATACCCAACGTTCCTTATCGGTCTGGCGCGTCTTCCGTCACAATCCGTACGCGCTGTCCTGTTTCTTTCTCAACGTCTCTCAGCAAATGCCGCTCTTGTGGGTCAAGCAGCGTCAGAGCAATACCGCGCTTGCCTGCTCGTGCTGTACGACCAATACGGTGAATATAGGCTGGTACGCTAGTCGGCATATCAGCGTTAATCACGCACTCCACGTCAGGGATATCAATACCACGTGCGGCGATATCCGTCGTTACCAAAACCTGCACTTGCCCTTCACGAAAGCGCGTCAGAGCACGAGCGCGTGCTCCCTGCGTGCGGTCGCCGTGCAAGGTTTCAACGGACAGACCGCTACGGGCCAGAGACCGGCCAAGTGTTTCTGCACCCTGCTTCGTTTGCACGAACACCATGGTACGCCCCGTAAAATGCCCCAAAAGCTTTTTCGTAACAGCAACCTTGTCGTCTTTCGTCACGAACAACGCACGCTGCCGAATGCGTTGCGGCGTTGCGTCTTCCGTCTCGACTTCAATTCTTACAGGGTCCTGCGTAACGCGCTTTGCCAATGCCATAACGGGCTCGGGCAATGTAGCAGAGCAGAAAACCGTTTGAGGCTGAATGTCTGGAAAATGTGTGCTGAGCGCCGTCATGGACTCGGTAAATTCGTCGTCTAACAAGCGGTCAGCTTCATCAAGCACGAGGTAGCCGATCTGGTCGATCACCAGGTCACCTTGCACCACAAGATCCAGCAAACGTCCATGTGTCGCCACGATAATATCAACGCCATCTTCCAACCCGCGTAATTGCTGCTCACGGGGAGTGCCCCCACAAATGACGCGAGTTTTGATGGGTAAACGCCGCCCTAATTGGCGGCAAACAGCGGCAGCCTGTGCTGCAAGCTCACGAGTTGGCTCCAATATCAGAGCCCATGGACCCTGCGTTTCGAGCCCTTGTTCTTTCCGGCGCGCCAAGGCCTCAAGCATTGGGAGCACGAATGCAGCTGTCTTGCCACTTCCAGTCTGCGAAGCAATGAGGACGTCTTTTCCCCTCAGTAACGGAGGAATAGCTCGCGTTTGAATAAGACTTGGTTTTTTAAGCCCTGCAGATTCAACCGCAGCGAGCAGGGCCTCATTTAAGCCGAGCGCCTCGAAAGAAACAGATGGAGTGGGTACATTAGAGATTGTCATGGCGTGCATCTTGCCAAATTACATCCCTTCGAGGCAATTCGACACTGACTATGATTGAAAGAAAATTCTTGGAGCGTACATGTTAGCCACCATTATCGCGGAAGATTTCGCTGGAATGCGTACGCAAGGGGTTGGTTTGGCGGAAACAGCCGGGTGGCAATGGCAGTTTAGCCCGGTTAAAGCACGCCCTCTATGGTCCAAGTGCTCATCACGTTTTTGGCCGAGGCCTCTGAATTGCATTGAACCCATCCACATTGCCCCCGAAAGTCGAGTGATTATCGGCGTTGGTGGAACCGGCGGCATTGTCGGGCGAACGCTGGCTCAAAAATATAAATTACCTATCGTTCAAATCCAAAACCCTCGACGCAAATTTAATGCTTTCGATGTGATTATTGCCAACCCCCATGATGGCATTGAGGGTGAAAATGTTTTGATCTCGCGCAATGCGCTTCACCCTGCCACACCCCAAAAATTGGCGCATGCCCGAGAGAGATGGTACAAATTCCTTAAACCGGATGAGCGTCCCTTACTGGCTGTCTTGATCGGCGGTGCTAACGGGCGTTTCTTATTAGGCGCTCGTGAAGCCGCGCAGTTAGCGGATGATATTATTGCTTACACCCACCAGCACGCCATGCAGACTGTTCTCACACCATCTCGCAGGACCAGCCCTGAGGCCCTTTCTGTTCTGCGTGAACGCCTTACACCTCACAACATACGCATTGAGACAGGTGAGGGAGACAAGAACCCTTATATGGGAATGCTAGCCTGTGCTGATATGATTGCTGTCACTACAGACAGCGTATCCATGATATCAGAAGCCGTGGCTACACCCGCGCCGGTCCTCATTTTGCCGCTCCCAGGTCGTTCAAACCGTATTGGTCAATTTATACGAGCACTTGAAAAAGACGACCGTATCCGCCCATTTGCACTTGAACACACGTCATGGGCGGTTCACCCGCTTGACGACACACCGGACATTGCGAAAGAAATGTGCCGGCGTTTGAAGCTCTGAAAGGCCCATCCTTCATGCTCGATATCCGTACATTTGGCCCCAATGGCGGTAACGTTCTTTATAAAGCCTTGGCTCACCCTGTTGCAGCCGAGGCACTGAGCGCGATGGAGAAACGCCTTTCAGGGTCAAAAATCGTTATCTATGACCCTGATGACGCTGTGCGCACATTTATCGCACTTTACCCGGGTTTGAAGCCCCACACCGTTTTGACGCATGATACTGAGCGGGTCGGTAAAGATGATGGCTATGGCGGCTGTTACCGTGCCCTCTTGGACCTGCCCAGTATCGACGCCGATATTGTGCTAGCTCTCTCATTTGACGATGCCAAAATTCGGGGACGTCTTGCCAAGCTGCTTGGCAGCAAAACGTTGGAGACACTTGCTCCGGCTCGCTTACCAGACACAATGGTTGTACGGGGGCGGCCATATCTCGACAAACTCAATTTTGCGACCAATTTTGCATTTTTCCGCGATGACGATGCTTTTTCTACGCGGATCGTAACCGCGAATTATTGGTCCAACTACCAAAGCCAAAATTTGCGTTACTGGATGCGGCTTTTCGACCAGTCAGGCGCTGTCATCGCCGAATGGGAAATGCCCGTAGAGCGCGCTAACGCAGGCATCGTTATCGATAGTTCTGACGTTAGGGAGCGCTTCAAACTGCCGCCCTTTACCGGACAGCTTTTCATCCATGTTCTTGGCGCGCGTGGACATGACGTCGTAAAATATGCTCTGGACATATTCGGCAAAGCAGGCAACCCGAGCCTTTCGGTAACGCATGATGCGAATGCTTGGCCGTCTGTCCGTTTTGCTACTCTTCCCGCTCCGGCACCAGATGAGACCATTACCGTTTGGGTGCAAAACAGCCACGGCACGACCATTCCAGCGGGCGAAATTACCTTTAATACTATGGGTAAAGAGGACCATCGCGCCGTCGACCGTGCTATAGGGCCCTTTGAAACGGTAGCCGTCGACATCGGTAGCCTTTTTCCTGACGTTCAATGGCCATCTCAGCTGGAGATGCGGCCGAAACGACATCTGGTACGTCCGCGCTATGAAATACGGGAAGGGGGACGGACACGCATTGCACATCTCAATGTTGAAAGAGATAATATAAAGCCTGATCCGGCTATCCGCGCTTTATCTCCTTCTTTAGGACGTGGCTTTTTACTCCCGTTTCCAATTTTAGACCCAAAACGCTACACCAGCTTCGTACAGCCCACCCCGATGTCCGAAGAACTCCAATCTCAACCGGTACGTCTGGACATCTTCGATGAAAAGGGGACGCTTGTTGGCTCGCATTTTCTAGGGAACTTGCCGCGAGACCATAAGACATCCATTGCCCTGCATGAACTCACGGACAAGCCCGGTCACGCCGACCTCGTCTATGACTTCCGCGACGGCGGTGACGGCGATGGTTGGCTGCATGCGCTGATGCGTTACCGCGATACCACATCACAGCACTCGGCCGAGACTAGTTTTGGTGCTCACATCTTTAACACTTTGATGACTTGGCGCTCTGAGCCACAATCATACGCCGGCCCCCCACCGGGCCTGACCACTCGCCTGTTTCTGAAGCTGGGCCACGATGCTTTCAAGAGCTTCTGTTGTCTTATCCACCCCGCCTCAGTTGAAGGTACGGACGCGTCACAAACAACGCTGCTGTTGCACAGTGCGGACGGTACGCTCCTCGCTGAAACTACGCTCCACATTGAGCCTTCAGGCTCATACATGGTGAGACCGCACTTGCTATTTGATGGTGCCCACCTCGATAAGGCCGGTGTTGGTGGATACGTTCTTATCCGCGATTTAACATGCCGTTTGTTTGGCTATCATGGGCTCGAAAATCCAGACGGAGGTTTTTCTTTGGACCACATGTTTGGATTTTAAACCACTCACCTTGGCAACTGGCTGAATAGTCGGTTGTCAAGGCGGCGCATGCTCCAGAAGACTGCTTCCCCCAATGCCCATGCACACGTTACGATCACTGGATAAAGCACCCAACTATAAGCTTCAGTCCCACGCCAGACCGCCAATACACTGAGCACGATGAACATGTGAAAGAGGTAAATTTCGTAGGAGAGTTGCCCTATCCTTCGAAGAAAATAAGTACTTTTCGACGGACGGCCGCCTCTGAGAGCACAAAACACCACGATTAAAGCTGTGCCCAAGACGAAACAAACAACCAAACAACGGCCAAATCTGTCCCACAGGAAGCGGCCGAAAAATAAATCGGGCACCATCAAGAACAAGGCTATGATGGGGAAAAATACAACTATTTTTGTCTGATATTTTAAATGCGGGGCGAGCAAGGAACACACCACACCAAGTGCAATGCAGCCCATCCCTGCGTATGTATTTTGGTCTTGCCAAATGTCGTTTTGGAAATTGTGAGCAATTGCGGCTAAGCCTACAAAAGCAACGCCTATAAGCAAAGGCCAAAACACATACTTCCCAGCACGACATATAAACGGAAAAACGAGGTAAAAAAGCTCTTCAATGGAAAGAGACCATAGGACCGTCCAACTCGCGACGCTCCATCCATGCCGTGCCTGCCAGACGTTAAAATACAGACCCAAAGCCGCCAAGCAGGCTCCTGTTGCTGTCTGGCCTGCTTTATCAAAGCGGTAATCGCCAATATTCAAAGCATTTAGTAGAAGTAAGATTATTATTAAAAGCAAAAGGGGAGGTATAATTCTACGCGCGCGACTGACCAGAAAAGTAATCGGTTTTACAGCGTCGAGAGAGCCGTATCTATCACGCATCCTACTCGAAATCAAAAAACCGGATAGTACGAAGAAAACATATACGGCTTCCGTACCGTTATAGTTCAAGCCAGTTAAAAACCAACGGGGTAGTATGTTGGTGAGGTTACTGTGTGTGAGCGGTATACGAATACCGATGTGATTGCTAAGAACAGCCAGAATGGCCGCCCCTCGCATGCAATCAAGCCTTGCATTACGCTCCACTTTATCCCTCGATACATCATGTTATTTCGAATATCTTCAGGAACTTAGTGACCATAATAAGGCTGTAGCAGGGCAAAAAAGCCACTTGTCACACATAGGACACACTGATAGAACGCCTCCTATGAATGGGCGCATAGCTCAGCGGTAGAGCACTGCCTTCACACGGCAGGGGTCACAGGTTCAATCCCTGTTGCGCCCACCATTCTAAGCAAGAAATTTTTAGAATTAGTACGCCTTTAAGAATTATATTTTCTGGGGCCCTAAGCGGGAAGATTGACGCTTATTCCCTATTTTGAAATAAAGAGTTACATTTCGGAGAATTTATGGTGAAGAAATATTCATTATTTTTCTTATTTTGTGCGCTTCTTTATTCAAAGAATGCTTATTCTGAAACAGATTCGAGTGTTCAATATGGAACATTCGGTACGGGTGTTATGCTTTGCGAGGAATGGATCGAAAATAGCGATAAACAAACGGACATCATAACCAAAGCTTGGGTAGCTGGAGCATTTACAGGGTATGAGAATGCCTGTCGTCTGATGAAGGGGAACTGCGCATATGGAAAGATAACCAGTATGAAGCAGTTATACTTGAGAGCAAAGGCATACTGCCGGATGCACCCAGATAAAAGGGTAGGTGATTCCGCACTCAATGCGTGGATACAAATAGTTCGCGATCCAAATTCTTTTTAAGTTTATATTTTTAATAATTAATTATAATATTATTATTTGACAATATATTGCACATTAATATTTTTGCAAAACTGTTTGCATATTAAATTAAAATGGAGCACAGTCTCGGCTGACGGGTGATTTTGCTTAGGAATGCAAGCGCATGTGGCGCTTTTATTTTCCTGTATTTGTTATGTTACACACAAAAGTCTTGTGCGTGTCCGTCATATGATTGAAGGAGCCTTGTTATGACAACAGGCACCGTGAAATGGTACAATTCTACCAAGGGTTATGGCTTTATTCAGCCAGACACCTCGGGCGATGATGTTTTCGTACATGCAACCGCTCTTGAGGCTGCCCGCATTACAGGACTCAGCGAAGGCCAACAAGTGCACTACGAAACCGAGATCGGTCGTAACGGCAAAACCTCCGCTATAAACCTTCGAGCAGCGTAATTTCTGCTTAAAGTGTTTGTATATAGAAGGCCGCTCTTCGGGGCGACTTTTTCGTATGAAAACCGCCATAGACAGAGCTTACGGCTCGTAAGTAACGCACGCTTTCAGCCTTGCCGTGATCCCCCTAGTCGTCAGGCCTGTTCACGTAACGAGCCGTCAGTAAGCGTCTTACAAGCTTGTTGTTGAGGCTTATCTCTCGAATAAAGTTATAAGGTCCAACAGATCACTTCATAAGGGAGGCGGCGCCACTTATAAAACATTGAAAATAAAATATTTTTTGGAAAACCTCAATAAGGTTATACTTCTATATTCATATCAGTCAAACGCATGCAAACTAGCTTTTCTAAGGCATGGTCGCGACGGTCGCCTAATAAAAGCAGCTTCTGTCGCATGGCCAGAAGAATATCAGATGTAGCGTCGACCACTGCTTTATGCCACCAAGCAAGAGCCTCGTCTTGCTGGCCATTTTCCAGCAATAACGTCGCGTAATTGTGCTGACCGCGGTAGTCTCCGCTTTCTGCAGACAATTTATACCATTTTGCAGCCGCCGCCCGATCTTGGGCTACAATCCAGCCTTCTTCTAGAAAGCGCGCATATAAATTTATGGATTTGGCATGCCCTTTATGTGCAGCCTCTTGAAATAATGCACATGCTTTAGCCAAATTGCGTGGCTGACCTATACCCCGCATTACCATAATGCCAAGATTATAACGCCCCCATTCATCACCAGCATGTGCCGCAGCTGCGTAGCATCGCGCAGCTTCCGTCAAATTCTGGGTACAACCCCACCCAAATTGGTAGCAGCGCCCGCGCATATTATAACCCGGGCCAAAACCAGCATTGGCAGCACTGGTAAACCACTCAAGTGCCGCCGCAGGGTCTTTAGGAACGTATATGCTTTCAAGAAGCACCTGCCCCCACTGCACGATTTCCAGATGGTGGCCTTTCAGCGCCTTCTGACGAATAGCTTCAATATGTGCAGGAAGGGGAGCGGGGGCCGCACGTTTTTCAGGGCGAGCAAACGCTCTTTTGAAAGCAGACTTCACGTTAAAGAGCCGTATGAAAAAGCCAACACAGGCGCGCGCATATTATAAAGTCACCTGAAAAATATGTACCTAACAGCAGGCTAGGCCGCTTTTACACGACCTAGCCCCGGGCTCAGTAAGTAGCCGAAATATTAGCCAAGAAGGAGCGGCCAACAGAAGGCGTTGCCCGATCCGAGAATAGATTGCTGTAATTTAGGCGGTTATCAAGGTTATAACCGTTAAGAGCGATGCGCCAATTCTTCCCGAAATTATGGGAAATAACAGCGTCCCATTCAACCGTAGCAGGGACACGGGCTGTATTGGCAGCATTCAACCAAACACCGTCGCGCCACGTTAATCCACCGCCAAAAGTGACATTCCACGGACGGTTAGGTGCAATGGTGTATGTTGACCAAATGGTTGCTGAATTCTTCGGGGCGTATTGGATACGCTTACCAACATTCGCAGCCGTGAGCGAGCTGACAGTCGTTGCGTCGTAGTATGCGTACGTACCGATCATCGTCCAGTTTTTCAGGATTTCTCCAGAAGCACTCAACTCAACACCTTGGTTACGCTGACGATCACTCGACGACGAAACTGTACCGGTTGACGCGTCCGTCATAAGAGCATTGCCCTTTTCCAAACGGAATACTGATGCTGTAAAGCCCATACGCCCGTGGAAGGCGTTATACTTTGCGCCCAACTCGTAAAGACTGCTGCGTTCCGGGCTGAAACCCTGCGTAGAAGACTTTAAAGGCTCGGAGCTGTTGGTCACATACAAACCCAATGGCGTGGTCGACTGAGCCCAGTTGAAATACACCATCACATCGCTGGTCGGCGTATACATCAGGCTAACCGTTGGGTTAAACGTGCTCTGCATCTGACCGTAAGATACTCCGGCTCCCGTCGTACCTTCATTAGCAGAATAGTGGCTATCCCAATGATCCCATCGGAAACCACCGCGCACGGAGAACCACGGCGCAAGCCAGATTTGATCCGAGAAAAACGCACCAACATCCGTTGCATCCCCGGTTTTATAAAGAGCATGCCCAACACCGGAAATATTAACGAGATTTTTGCTGTATTGACCTACAGTCCCCAAAAGAAGACCAGGCTGCGTTGAGGACGGATTAATCAGACTTGTAGTATCCGATTGCGTACCATTCAAACCATTGAAATTATAGGCATAATTTGTACGTCTGTCGTAGACGTGCGCAATATCAACACCGGCAATAACCTCATGACGCAAGCGGCCCGTTGAGAATTTAGCTACGCCAGAGAAGACGTCCTGCACAGACCAGTCATTTTGCTGGTACGGCTCTGGACCGCCCAGATGCCCACGTCGATTAATGCGCGCTGCAGATGGGTTAGTGAAGAACTCTGCTGCACAGGTCGTATCACACCCCGGCTGTGACGCAGAGAAATAACGACTATACATCCCGCCACGCAGATCGTTGTACAAAGTGATGTATTTGCTCAAATCGAACTTAAGCCGTCCCGTCAGCATATCAACGTTCGAGACATCTTGGTCGTAGGTCGTACCGTACCAATTATTGCGGTTCAGTCCGAACTCCGTTGCGGGCTTTGCAATTGCAGTGCCCGGCTTAGTGATAACTGGCACACCATAATCGGGAATGCGATTATCCGTTTGGTGGAAATATTCGAGTGTAAATGTTGTGCGCTTGCCAAGACCAAACGCAATAGAGGGCGCTATACCCCAGCGATGTGAATACACATCGTTTCGACCGACTGTATTGTTCTCATTACCCATTCCAGTAATACGGACAGCCGTTGATTCACCAATTTGCTTATTAAAATCGAGAGTGCCGCGTGCATAATCACCTGAGCCACCCGACAGGCTGGCTCCGTAACTGTCTCCCAAATGGGCAACCTTGGTCGTGATATTAATGGCACCACCAGTCGTACCGTTTCCGAATACTTCGGACGAGGGGCCTTTAATAACAGTTACATGGTCGTAATCGAAGCTATCACGAGTATAGACACCAAAGTCCCTAAGGCCGTTTTCATAAATATCGTTTTGTGCTTGAAAACCGCGGATCAAAAACTGATCGCCAGCCATCCCGCCTTCACCCTCACCAACGGAGGCCGTGATGCCCGGAACGTTACGGAGGGCTTCATCCAAAGACTTTACGTTCTGCTGCTCCATAAGAGCTTTCGGCACGACGTTAATTGTCTGAGGCGTATGCAATACATCTTGCGGCATACGGCTGATACCCATAGGGGCCTGCAAAATGTTCATCGGAGAGGCCACAACGTGCAGATACTCTGTCTCTGCTGCGGTGGCTTCCATACTGTTTGGCACAGCAGTCGGGGTTGCTGGTACTGCCGGCGCTACTTTCTGCGGCACTGCTTTCGTCGCTGCAGTGCTGTTCAAAAGTTGAGCGCGCTTAGTCGATGGATGCCGCACTTTATGATGGTGAACAGCTGCTTGAGCGTTAACACCAGAACACACCAATGTCAGACCAGCTGCTAAGGACAACGAGCCCAAAGGTCGCATGGAAGATTTTAAATGCATTTCACTGAGATCCTGCAAAAAAAATAAAGCTGGGTCTTTAAAACTCAAGTGATAATGATTCTCAATGTTGAGATGGGGTATTTTTACATTTTAAGAAATAAATTAGACATAATGTGACATATTAGGCGCAGATAAAATTTAGAAATAAATTTAAAATAAATACCCACCACTTAATAAAAAAACTTTTATAATAAAGAAAATAATAATATATTTTTATTATTATATATTTAAATTAATTTTAATAATTAGTTATTTGTTTGTATTTTTATTAAAAATTACTGGTTTTTATATTTTTCTACCAAGATTTTGCTTTTATTATTTCAGATATACATGTCGTATATCGACCAGAGCGGAATGCAGATCGTGGAATCCAGTTCTGTTTTATACCGATAGAGGAGGCTCGAAGAGTCCCGGTGCCGAACCGGGCGTTAATATGATCCATTATTTTCATAGCCATCTTCGACGTTTCAGGCTGTCGCTTCATGAACAATTCACTTTGCATGCCCATGGGTCGTAGGTCCGTTAGGATAACCCCCGCTTTGAAATAACGATAATGAGGCAACCACGCGGCTTTACCAAAAACTGCCGCATGTTGGATCAGGTCGCGCGTATCCGACGTAGGTTCGATATTCCCACCAATATGCTTGTAATATTTAGGGTCGCTACTGTTTGGGTTCGTTTGAAGAAAGACCGATATATGCGCAGCCTCCAGATTTTCAGACCTTAGCTTTTCAGCTGCGCGCGTTGCGTAGCATGCAAGGGCTTCACGGATCTCGTTCCATTCCGTCAAAAGCCGCCCGAATGTTCTGGTCGATGCGATGCTCTTCCGCGCGGATGCAACATCCGACAGCGCAAGACATGATTGTCCCTTAAGCTCAGCCTGCACACGCGCACCAACGACCGTAAGTAATTTTCGCGCTACCTTGGGATCAAGCTCGACGAAATCGGCAATGGTTTGAACGCCCATCATTTGGAGCTTTTTAACGGTTTTACGCCCGATACCCCAAACTTCTTCGATACTTGTAACGGCGTACCATTCCTGACGGATTTGCACGTTCGTCAGGTCGCAAAGTCCACCAAAACGCATGCTGCTCTTAGCAAGGCCATTGGCGAGTTTGGCAATAGTTTTAGTGGGCCCCCAACCTATACAAGTAGGGATTTTAGCGTGGCACCACACAGCATCACGTATTTCTGCGCAGCGCTCATGCAAATCGCCTGGCAAAGCATCAAGGTCCAAGAACATTTCATCGATAGAGTAGGGCTCTACCGTAGGAACATGATCTTGCAGCACCTCGTACATCCGGCGCGACATATCTGCATACAAAGCATAATTTGATGAGTACCACGCTACCGACCGTACTTCGGGCCTTTGACGAGCAATATGCCAAGGCTCCCCCATTTTAACCCCGAGGACTTTGGCTTCGCTGTTATGCGGAATTGGGAGGACGATACACACACCTCCTGCTAGCATGCCAACGTGGAGGTCGCAGTCATGTCGCAGAAAACAGTGCACCAAGCGGAAGCTCAGATTGAAAGCTGGATCGCATTGCAGCGCGATCTCGGTAAAGCACCCAATACTGTTATTGCTTATGGAAGAGGGGTGCGCGATTTTGCCGCATTCTGCTGCATGGAAAGTTTCGACCTCCTTGAAGCGCGGAAAGGGACCATCGCTGCGTATTTGCATCACCTGCGTTCCCGCCCCCCGAGGGGCGGGAACGCAGGTGATGCAGGTCATGCATGCGCCACGTCTCCTATAATGGCAAACGCCTCATTGCGACACAGACTAACGATTATCCGACTGTTCTATGACCACCTTGTAGAAGAGGGGCTGCGCGGCACAAACCCCGTACCTCGCGGCCTCCGAGGAGCTATTGATGGATCCCGCCATCAGGGCGCACGTGGCCTAGTACCAGTCCACCGATCCCTTCCATGGATTCCTTCTGAAGAGCAGTGGCTAACAATCTTAGAGGCAGCACGAAGCGAGCCGATCCGCAACCGTCTCATGTTAGCATTCGCCTATGACTGCGCACTAAGGCGTGAGGAGCTATGTGCGTTAGAAACTTCAGACATAGATCCTGCGCAGAAATTGATAACGATCCGCGCTGAAACAACAAAAACAAAAGCTGGCCGCGTCGTCCCTTACTCTGCTGTTACAGGGGAGTTACTTACCGTATACCTTCGCGAACGTCGTGCCCTGAGTCGATCAAGAGGGCCACTCTTCCTATCGACCTCTCCACGAAATCTAACGATGCCAATCACCAAATGGACTTGGTCGAAAGTCGTGCGTGCCTTGGGAGTGAGGGCCGGCGAGCCGAAGCTCAGCACCCACACGATGCGGCATCTGTGTCTGACGGATCTGGCTCGGGTAGGATGGGACATACATGAGATCGCTCGATTTGCTGGCCATAGAAGTGTACAGACCACACTGCTTTATATTCACCTCAGCGCGCGCGACCTTTCGGCTAAGTTTGCTGCAACCGCTGCGGAACTACACGAAGCGCGACTTGCCTCAATCATGGAGGTACCACAATGAGTATGTGCACTGATAAGTCCGCACCGTCTAGCAACGACTTCTGGGAAGCTACGCTCCCAACTGAACGATCGCCTGATCTGTCAATGCCTGAACACAATGCTTTGACCATTCTGGAGGAGCTGTTTGCTAAGCACCACACTCAACGACCGAAGAAGATCGCCTCCGATCTACAGCGACTTTTATTCCCTCTTGAAGCCGCCCTTGACCGCATAAAGACCGCAGCCGCTCCTAGAAACTCTGCATTGCGGGTAATGATGCAAGAGCTCATCATACGGCGGCGGGCATACTGGGCATGGTCTCAAAATGATTGGAAGGACGTGTTGGGCGCAACCGAAGGCGCGTTTCATAAGCGCAATGGCTGCCACGGTAATTGCCGACAGTATGTTATGATGATCGCCTATCGCCTAGGAGGCTTCGACCGCCTAGAAGACGTTGGAACCTTTTTCCAGTATCGATTAGCTTTGAAGGTGTTCGGTCGCAAAGATGTCGATGCGGTAGACGAGCGAGTACGGAATGAGATGCGTTCAATGGGCTTTCAGTCCAAAACGCCTCGTGGTCTGAGGTCTGCACTTTACTCCGCGTTGCTTTATCAAAGGTCGAGCCGTCTAGAGGATGTAACGCTCAAAACTTTGCGTCGCGTAGCGTCAAGCGATGTAAAAAGTATTCGCACGGGTGCGGCCTCTCTTTCGCGAGTATTGGAACGGCTAGGAACGATCGAACGAGGTTTTTGTCTTCGACAGGAAGAACGCCGACGCCCACCAGACGAACGTAAAGCCATCGAGGGCGTCCCTGACGAATGGCTGAGCTGGTGTGATCGATGGCGTGTAACTACTACCGCTGCTCCATCTTCGGTTACGAGTATTTATTATGGCATTCTCAAATGTGGTCGATGGCTTGGAGATCAGCATCCGGATATCCAATCACCAGCGCAATGGGATCGAGCACTTGCGCTCGAATATGCTGCCGTCGTCATGAAAATGCGGATAGGTGATTGGGCGACGCCGGCCGGTGGCTCTACGTGCAGAATCGGTGAGCCTATGAAACCATCAGCAATTGCCGCCAACCTCCGTTGCATAAGAGCCTTCTTTAACGACTTGCAGGGATGGGAATGGATTGCGCGCCGCTTCACTCCAGCACAAACGCTTGTGCCGTCTCGCAGCATATTGGCAAAAATTGGTCCGGCGCCTCGGGTTATTGCCGATGATGTCTGGGCAAAACTGATATGGGCTGCTTTGAACTTAACGAAAACGGATCTTCAAGATCGGTCAAAGCGTGTGGGATGGGCAGACCAGCCACCTCGTTATCCTCTCGCCATGGTACGTGCAGTGGCAACTTTATGGCTGTTCGGCGGTCTAAGGCGCGACGAGATCTACCGCATGCGAGTGGGTGGAATACGATGGTCACCCTCTGCGGACGGCGAGAAGACTTCTCAGACCTGTCTCTTAGATGTGCCAGTCAACAAAACTAGCCGTGCCTTCACCAAACCCGTGGACCCTATCGTCGGAACGGCAATCGAGAAATGGGAGGCCGAACGACTACCGCACCCATACTCTGTCGATGATAAAACCGGCGAGCGGGTCAACTGGCTTTTCGTTTATAAAGGACGCCGTATGGGTGCCGCCTACATCAATCGTGCCCTCATTCCACTCTTGTGCGCCAAGGGTGGTGTGCCTGAAAGAGACGCTCGCGGACGGATCACCAGCCACCGGGCTCGGGCAACAATCGCAACGCAACTCTTTAATGCGAAAGAGCCGCTGTCGCTATTCGAGCTCCAAGCTTGGCTCGGCCACACCTCGCCGCAAGCAACGCAGTATTACGCGGCCGTTACGCCTACGAAGCTAGCCCGGTCGTTCGAACAAGCTGGTTACTTCGAGCGCAACATACGCACGATCGAAGTGCTTATCGATCCGGCGGCGCGACAGACGAGCCCCGAAGGCTCTGCAGAACCTTGGCAGTATTATGACCTAGGGCACGGCTATTGCACTTATGATTTCTTTGATCAGTGCGCGCACCGTATGGCGTGTGCCAAATGCTCATTTTACGAACCAAAAGAGTCGGCGCGCATGCAGGCTCTGGAAGCGCAAGGTAACCTCAAAAAAATGTCTCAGAATATCCCCATGACCCCAACGGAACTAGAAGCTGTGAATGAGGGCGAGCGGTTGATGGCAGCCTTGGTCGCTGGCCTGGAACATGTGCAAACCCCAGACGGAAGGACGCGTCAGCAGATCGAAGCAAAGAACTCAGGAGTGCCCTGAGACGAAGACTCAATATGGACCCCTATTACAAAGTTAGGTTCAGGGCGGAAATATCCCAGTTGATTGATGTTTCAGACGTTATAAATTCCGAATTGTCTTTCGATTAAACGCACGTCCCCCATGATGCCGCCTTGGAACAAGAAGAATTTGGCCTGTCTTTTTTTAGGGCTCGCATGACCTCGAAACCTTTCACGGTCGCATAAGCAGTTTTCAGGCTTTTGAAGCCCCGAACCGGTTTGATCAGTTGTTAAGTCTGCCGCGATTAGCTTCGATCACGCTGTTTAGATATTTTGAACTGCCCCGGGCCTTCTGGAGACGTTTTTATCGGAATTAAGCGGCTAAAGCATGCGTTAAATTCTATTGGTAGAGGCGTGCTTCAGCCTCTGCGGGTGTGATATTACCGATGGACGAGAGAATACGGCGATTATTGAACCAATCGACCCATTTGAGGGTTGCAAGTTCAACGTCGCGTTTTCCTTTCCATGGCCCTTGCCGATAGATCAGCTCGGTTTTGTAGAGACCGTTAATCGTCTCTGCGAGCGCATTGTCATAGGAATCCCCGACACTGCCTACGGATGCGACAAGCCCTGCTTCGGCAAGGCGTTGTGTGTAGCGCAGACTGGCATATTGACTGCCGCGATCGGAGTGATAGGTGATTGAGAACCTACGGGATTTCGCGTGGCTAATACTTGTTCCAAAGCATCAAGAACAAACGCGGTTTCAGCACTGGACGAGACGCGCCAGCCAACGATCACACGGGCAAACACATCAATGATAACAGCAACATAAACAAAGTCTTGCCGTGTAGAGACGTAGGCAAAGTTAGACACCCATAATTGGTTTGGGGCAGGAGCCCAAAACTGGCGGTGTACCAGATCCTCTGGGCAGAGGTCATGCGGCGTCAGGCCGCGTGGTTTTGAACTATTTTCCGCGCACAGCCCCCTTGAGGTCCATGCGCTTCATTAAACAACGTGCCACCGTGATTTTCTCACGTTTGAGTTGATGCCAGACTTTACGAGCCCCATACACACAGAAATTCTCGGTCCAAATTTGTCGAATATGCGTGCACAGTGTTTCATCCCTTTGAGCGGTGTGTTGTTATTGCCGTTACGAGATCAGCGATCGCGACCTTGAAAGCATGTTAGCTGAGCGCGGCGTGAGTGTTGATCATTCAAGGATTTACCGCCGGGTCCAGCGCTATGCGCCGGAGATGGAAAAGCGCCTTCAGTGGTATTGGAAACGTTCAGGATTTTCCAGCAACTGGCGGATGGATGAGACTTACATCAAGGTCAAAGGACAATGGGCGTATCTATCCCGTGCTGTCGGTAAAAACGATGATACGATTGATTTCTTATTCTCACCAACCCAAAACGCCAAGGCGGCCAAACGCTTTTCGGGCAAAGCTTTGAACGGTCTGAGGGGGGATAAAAGCCCGAAAACCGCTTATGCAACCATTAAAGACTTCGAGGTCATGAAAACTCTGAAAAAGGGACAAGCTAAACTCTTCCAGTTCCAAGAGGCTATCATGGGAGAAGTGCGTCTCATCGAGAGCTAATTCAGCTTCTAAAACGTTTTAATATCAAAACAAATGAGATTCACTCAACCCAAACCCAACTTTGCAACAAAGTCCTCTGACATGCTGGACCGCAGGCCGCAGTCGCTTTTCTTCAGACGGGCATAAGAACTCTTTCGTCTCCCTAAAGAGAACGACATCGCTCAATTACTTAGTATACAGCCTAGATTAGTGCGTCGATCTCTGAGAGCCGGAAAACTCGAATCACGGTGGGAGACGATGACACAAAGCAACTTCACGAAAAGATGACCGTTCTCTTGCTGTAAGTCCCGCGTGTAGTAAGGCGGCGCTGTAAGAGGAGAAACCTTTGGGAACGATCGACGTCTCAAACGCTACGCAGAATAATCTGCGCGGGGTCTCGATTTCCATTCCTGTAGGAAAAATCACGGCATTCACGGGCGTCTCGGGTTCGGGAAAATCCTCACTCGTTTTTGGCGTGCTGGCTGCCGAATCCCAGCGGCAGCTGAATTTCACTTATCCCACTTATGTCCGAAATCGGCTGCCCCATGGAGGCACACCTCAGGTCGATCATATCTCTGGCCTGTCGACCGCCATCATTATCGACCAAAAACCTCTTGGCACGAACCGTCGCTCGACCGTCGGTACCGCGACGGACGCGGCACCGCTGCTGCGCCTAATCGTTTCGCGCATGGGGTCACCGTTCGTCGGCTATTCCCACGTCTTTTCCTTCAACGACAAGGCCGGAATGTGCCCACGATGTGAGGGGTTAGGTGAGACAATTGATCTGGACGAAAGCGAACTAATCGATTTTAACAAGTCGATCAATGAGGGTGCGTTTACTTTCAGCGGCTATGCAGTCGGCACTTGGTACTGGAAATGGTACAAACGCACAGGCTTGTTTGATGCCGATCGTAAGTTATGCGACTATGCCGCGGAAGATCTCGACCTGCTGCTGTATGCCGAGCCAAAGCCACTGAAAAACCCGCCTCCTGACTGGTATGCGACCGCCAAATATGAAGGCGTGGTGCATCGTTTCCGTCGCATGTATCTTGGTAGTAGGCAAACCACGCATAAAGGTCAGATCGCTCGCGATCTGGAACGCATTATTCATCGCACGACATGTCCGGTGTGCAAGGGCGCTAGGCTAAACGCGGCGGCGCTGAGTTGCAAGATCGATGGGCGGAATATCGACGATCTCAGTCGCTTGCCGATTTCGGAGCTGTTGGAGATCGTGGAGGCTTGGCGGGTGCCCGAACTATCGCCCGCCATCGAAAACCTGATCAGTCAGCTGCGCACTCTGGTGGAACTAGGCTTAGGATACCTACAGCTTGGCCGTACGACGCCGACCATCTCGGGCGGAGAAGGGCAGCGGATCAAGATGGTCCGCCATCTCGGTAGCTCGCTGACACGATTTACCTATATTCTCGACGAACCGTCAACCGGTCTGCATCCGCGCGACGTGCGGCACCTTGCTATGATTATTCGCCGCCTACGCGACAAGGGCAATACGGTTTTACTGGTCGAACATGATCCCGACCTGATCGATATCGCCGACTTTATCGTGGACATGGGGCCCGGTCCAGGCGACGAGGGTGGTAACGTGCTGTTCGCCGGGAGACTTGAGGACCTAAAAGCCTCCACGACGCCAACCGGTCTGTATCTGCGCGCATCCCGGAAATTCTCTGCCCCACGCAGACCGCATGGCGACCTGATCCGGGTGCGCAACGCGCGCCGCCATAATTTATGTGGCGTCGATGTGGATATTCCTCGTGGCCTGCTGACAGCCCTGACCGGTGTCGCGGGTTCGGGAAAGAGCTCGCTGGTACATGAGATTTTGGCAGCAGCGCCATCCGCTCAGCTGATCGATCAAAGCCCTCTCCGCGGGAGCATTGCGTCAAGTATCGCGACATACACGGCTGCCATGGATCGTATCCGTGATCTCATGGCGCGGGCCAATCGGGTATCGCGGGGTTGGTTCACCAGTGCTGGTAAAGGGGCGTGCCCGGTGTGCAAGGGGCGCGGCGTGATCGTTACCGAACTTGCATTTCTCGATAGTACCGAGACCGATTGCGAGGCCTGTAGCGGCAGTGGTTTCAACCAGACGGCACTTGGCTTTCACTTTGGGGGCTATAACATAGCCGATATTCTAAGCATGTCAGCCAAGCGAGCGGCTGACTTTCTTGCTCCGCACGCTCCTGATGCTGCAATAGTCCTCGGCCGATTGACGCGAGTAGGCCTCGGACATCTTGCAATCGGACGCTCGACGGCGAGCCTTTCGGGAGGCGAGAGACAGCGGCTGAAACTTTCTTCCTTACTTGATGACGACATCGACACACTTATTCTAGACGAACCAACGACCGGGCTGCATGGTTCGGACGTCACACGTTTACTGGCTCTGTTCCAGGGCCTCGTGGGGCAGGGAAAAACGGTGGTGATGGTTGAACATAATTTGGATGCTATGCTTGCCGCAGACTGGATCGTGGATTTAGGGCCAGAGGCCGGCAGCGGTGGTGGTCAGGTTATGTATACAGGCCCTGCGTCAAAAATATTGAAAGCAAAGCGCACCGCCACCGGAGATGAGCTGCGCCGTTATATCGACATTGATGCGCAGCGCAGGAAAACCGCTTAAAAAAAAGCAGCCAGATTTATTTGAAATCGCGGGGCAACGGCACGCGCACGTCTGTGTCATCGAAGAGCAGTACAGATACTGCCCCCCCAAACCTTAGCGTGCGTTTTCGAACGAAATCTCACCGTTCCCCCAAATGGCCTGCCGCTCGATTTCGCGCAACACAGAACGCAGATTATACGGCTTGCTGACAAAAAAGGCCCGTTCCGGGAGCGATGAATCGTCAGGCTTTAGCATCCCAGAGGCAATCACTAGGACTGTCAGAGGACAGCAATTGCGGACGTGATGGGCAAGCCTAATTCCATCCATCGGGCCAGGCAAATGTACGTCAGTCAAGACCGCTTGAATGATCCCATTGGTCGCTAGTATCTGGATGGCCTCGTCGGCGTTTTCAGCTTCGAAAACGTGAAAACCGCGATCCCTAAAAAAGTCTACAAGGTCGAAGCGAATAAACGGTTCGTCTTCGACGATGAGAATCGTGCGTAATGTCAACGTCGGTATCATTTCAACTGGAAGTTACTGCGCCGGCATCGCCAAGTGGCGCGTCGAGGCGGAATTCAACGCCGCTAGGCGGATAGATCAGCTCCACCTTACCACGAAAATAGGACCGCAATGCGCGTTCGATCATGCGAGAGCCGAACCCTTTCCGCGTCGGGGGCGACACAACTGGTCCATTCAGCTCGCGCCATAGCAGCGAAAAGTGATAACCGCCCTCTGAGTCCGTCAACTGCCAGTTTAATATCACCGAGCCTATCTCCTGACTTAATGCTCCGTATTTGTAGGCATTCGTCGTCAATTCATGAAGCGCAAGTGTTAACGCCATCGCGGCTTGCGGGTTCAGGTCGATCCCCGGCCCTGCGACCGAAATACGCCCTCTAACGCCGGGAAAAGCAGATAGACCAGCCTCAACAATGTTGTGCATGCTGGCCTTATGCCAGAAACATGCCGTCAGCGCATCGGTGGCGCGACCGAGTGATACGAGCCGTGATGAGAAGGCGGCTGAGGCTTCTTCCACGCTGTCGGCGTCGCGCAACGTCTGGTTGGCGATCGCCTGGACCAGCGTCAGCACATTCTTGAGCCGATGGCTCAGTTCGCCGTTGAGTAATCGTTGTTGTTCTCGAGCCTGCTCCAGTGCCGTATGATCCCGTGAAACGGACAGGATACGCGCGACCTCGCCATCCGGGCCTGGGATCGGTGACACAGAAATGGACCAGTGTTTGGCCGTACCTAGAAAGGTGTCGGCGGGTGCTTCGAAATGTGTCGTTTCCCCGCGTTTCGCAGCCTCAATTGCCTCGCGGGCATAAGCAGGCCCTTCCATTCTGAGGAGTTGCGGCCAAGGGCACCCTCGCACAGCGTTGAAATCGCCAATCTCCATTACCTTCATGCCACCGTCACTCATGAAAGATAATGTGCCGTCCAGCTCCACCACCTTAATGCAATCGGTCGAGGCGGCGAGCACGCTCTGCAAAAAGACGGCGGTTTCGCGCGCCTCGGCCTCGACACGTCGGCGCTCTAGGGACGCCCTTGTTCGGTTGGCGGCATCGATAACGAATTCCACTTCCCCGGGCGTCCACTTACGTGGCCGGTCATCGTTAACGTAGAGAACCGCGACTGTCCGTCCCTTTTCCATAATTGGCCGATTGATCAAACTGCGCACCGCGACACTTTCCAAAGATTCAGTATCGGCAAACGTGCGTGCATCCTGGCGAATATCGTGAATGACGACGGTACGGCCTTGCCGAAGATCTTCGGCGTAGCCGCCATACTCGTCCATGCGGTACGTGCCTGCGAGAGTTGGATAGCCTTCAACCGTCCAATCACTAGAAACCGTAAGGGTTTCGCCATCGGCCCCGATCGTACCGTAACCGACACGCCTCACCGCAAGCGTCCGCCCCACGATTGCCGCGACCGCCCGCAACACGTCTTCCGGCTTGTCTAGAGCCTCTAGAGCGCCACCGAGTTCCACGAGCGCTTCACGACGTTGTTCTGAGCGAACGCGATTAGTCACCTCAAGAAAGATGACCGTAAACCTGTCGCCACCGGCGGGCTGACATACGCCATCATACCAGCGTTGGAGATTACCAACTTGACGTGTGAAGCGGATTGCCTCACCGGTCTCCACGACGCGGGCGAACTCGGACACCCACTCGTCCTCGATACTAGTGAAAATCTCCCGGATCGTCCGACCGACAGCACAGCCCTGCGCAACATCCATCAGATCGTACCAGGCATTGTTCACTTCCTGATGGCGCCAGTCGACGATGCGCCCGCACTCAGCGCGAACGACCTCACCAAGAATGAATCCCTCTTCAAGAGTCTCGAATAGGCCCCGCCATTTTGCCTCGTTGGCGGCAAGTTCGGCAGCCACGGCGTCGCGCTCACGGTACGCCCGGACGCGAGCCGTGGTGTCGGCCGTAATGTTGAGAAGGCCGACCACCTCACCGTCGTCGCCACGAACCGGCGAATAGGCGAAGTCATACCACGTCTCTTCGACGAAACCGTTGCGCGTCATGGCGAGCGACTGATCGTGAAAAGCGATGCTCTTTCCCGCGAAAGTGCGATCAACCAAGGGTTTGATGTCATCCCACAGCTCCGGCCATACCTCGGCCGTAACCTTCCCAAGCGCGCTGGGGTGGCGCGCACCGAGGATGGGAGCGTACCCGTCATTGTAAAGTAAAATGCGTTTAGGCCCCCAGATCAGGCACATTGGATGCAGGGAGGCAAGCATCGTATCGACCGTGATCCGAAGTGTGTCAGACCAGGCTATGCGCGCGCCCAACGGGCTTGTGCTCCAATCGTATTCGGCAATCAGATCGAACATATTAGGCACGACGTCAGCATCGCTCCCAGCCAAATTAAGACTTCTTTCCATACGAACTTGTCGCTTCTTCGACCTCGACGTTGAACCTTTCCGCCCTTTGGCGACTTGAAACGTTTACATAACAAAATTGCCCGATAATCCGAAATGTAGCCCGCTGCCAATACAACATTTGTTGTTAATAGCGGCGGACAGCTTTTTGGCGAAGCCGTCCTTCAGGATGCCGTTATACGCGTTAATGAAGGCCCTATTGCAAAGTTAGGGTCAGGACAGTTGATTGATGTTTCAGACGTTGTAAATTCCAAATTCCCTTTCAATCAGACGCACTTCTCTCATGCTACCCCCTTGGCACTGGAAGAGTTCAGCGTGTCCCTTTTTTAAGGTGCGCGTAACCTCAAAATCTTTGATCGTCGCATAAGCGGTTTTTAGGCTTTTGAAGCCACGGACCGGCTTGAGCAGCTGTTTGAGTTTGCAGTGTTTTAAAGAAGCTTTCTGTCACGGCGTTATCCCAACAATTGCCCTTGCGGCTCATGGAAACGGTGAAGCCATGCGCAGCAAGCCGTTTACGGTACTCTTAGGAACAATACTGGGATCCGCGATCGGCATAGTGGACACAGCCGGATGTTGGCTGTCGCACAGCAATGGCGCACTCCAAAGCGTTCAGCACCAGCGTCGTCGTCATGCGTGCTCCCGCACTCCACCCGATGACACGACGCGAGAAGAGATCGAGCACCACAGCAAGGTAAACCCAGCCTTCACGCGTCCAAATATACGTCAGGCGTCCCTGTTGCAAAGTTGAGTATCCTGTTGGAAACCGCTGCCGGTAGTTAGAGTAGGGTTTGGCAGATGCGTGATTTCAAGGGTCGTCATTTTCGTGGTGAAGTGATCTTATGAGCGGTGCGTTGGTATTGCCGCTATGGGATCAGCTATCGCGACCTTGAAACCATGCTCTGTGAACGCGGTGTTAGCGTTGATCATTCAACGATTTACCGTTGGCTTCAGTGGTATGCGCCTGAGATGGACAAGCGCCTTCGGTAGTATTGGAAACGGCCGGGCTTTTCCAGCAGCTGACGGGTTGATGAGATCTACATCAAGGTGAAAGGGAAATGGGCGTATCTGTACCGTGCTGTCGGCAAGGGGGGTGATACGATTGATTTTTTCCTCTCACAGCCCCATAACACCAAGGCTGCCAAACGTTTCTGGGCAAAGCTTTGAATGGCTTGAGGGAGTGGGAGAAGCCCGAGATAATCAACACGGATAAAGCCTCAGCCTACAATATAGCAATCAACGAACTGAAGAAGAACGGTAAGCTTCCCGACACGGTAGAACATCGTCAGGTGAAGTCTCTGAACAACGTGATTGAGGCCGATCACGGCAAACTCAAACAACTGATCAAGCAGGCCCGTGGCTTCAAAAGCCTCAAAAGGACTTATGCGACGATTAAAGGTTTTGAGGCCATGCGCACCTTGAAAAAGGGACACACTGAACTCTTCCAGCTCCAAGACGGCATCGTGGGAGAAGTGCGTCTCATCGAAAGGCAATTCGGAGTTCGGGCCGTTTGAAAATCGAAACAAAATGGATACAATCAAACCAAACCTAACTTTGCAACAGGGTCCCGGAAAGACAAAAATGGCTTTTGCGTTGACTGAACCGCGCCGAGATCGGTGCAGACAATCTTGGACTAGCCAGAAACCACCGCCGCTATCTGGAACACGATTCGATGCTTCGACGTTCGGAAAGTAGGCGACTGCTGTCTGTCGACCCTATTCCAATTGAGTAAACAAACAGCGTTGGCAGATGAACGAAAAAAGCCCGATGCCAGCATACGTACATGGAAAACTAGAAAGAAACATCTCCCACATTCCATGCTGAGGTTGGTGGGAACGCCCCTTTTGGAAGCGGTAGGTTTGTCACCACGAACAGGTTCAAGATGTCGTCACGATCCATGAACATGACTTGAGAGCGCTTATTAGCGTCGAGCTTGTTACCGATCCAGTTACGCGCTTGCTTTGTGATTTCGCCGCCTGCGACGATGAATGCATGATCAACGAGGACACGTCGGCTGGTCTCTGGGTCAAAGATTTCGTGTCCAAGCATCATCGTGAGCTGAGTATAGATCTCAGCGACATTGCAAGTGCTGCTGCCCGAGGCATCAAGCTTGCCCCTTTTGGCCTGAATACCAAAATATAACACGTGAAGGGTGGGCAAAGTGTATTTCATCCATACATCTTTGCCGTATTCGAGTGCTTTGTCTTTATGCCCCGCGGCTGTGATGCGATGAAAGCCGAGTTGCCGGAACAACGGAAGAAGGACATCCTCGATCAGTTCATCTTCAGAGCAGCGATTGAAGTATGCAACAAGCTGATCGCGGCGCTTCAACTCGGATGGAGTAAAAGGGCGGTGAGGATTGGCGATCTGCGCGATAGTATTGGTCGCGATATGTTTGATCTGACCGATGCCATGCTCATCGTAAAATGCGGCCCACCCTTCTCGAGCAAGAACGGTATTGAGGGATGTTAAAGCGAGGCTGCGTTCAGCATCGTCATCCACTCCCTCACTTCGGTCTAGTAAGCGCCGAACTAGGCGCACGAATGGCTCAGGCATAGCCGTGGTCGATGCGCTCGGCATTGCCAAGACTTCCTCGATCTTTTCCGCGGCCCAATTCGAGCGTGTTTCACCTTGGTGAACATATTCGAGGTCACAATCCTCAAAAAATTCTGTGATATACTTGCTGGAACGGTACTGGAAATGCTCGGCATCCCCTACTACCATTCGAGCGAACTCTCGTAGATTGCGCGGTTTCCATTTCATTGTAAGACTATAGCCTAATAGCAGCTTGCAATGCACTTATCTTCGTCACTGCTACACGACAATATCTGCTTGCAAGATGATCGCACCCAAGAAAACACGTCTACAATTAGGCGAGAGCTAACGTCTCCGCGAATGCTGGCGCAGGTCGCTTTGCCTGCCAAAAAGGTTAGGTAAAACCTCACATTGCGCGTCGGCAATAAATGTCCAAAGCATCCCCCAGATGTTGCATCAGGGTATGCACAGCGGGAACGCCACGCAGGTCGCGATGGGTCACAATCCAGAAGGGTAACGTGGCCGGGACATAATCCGGCAGGATAGGCACAAGATCCGGGTCTTCCGACGCCAAGGGTGCTTGGCAATACCCAACGCCCACGCCCGCTTGTAGGGCCGCAAGTGAGCCAGAATCGTCGCTACATTCAAAAGCGGGTTGCAAGCCAAGTTCAGTCAGGCGCCGCAAATGGACGGAAGACGCAATCAAACGATGCCCGGATAGTTCCGAAAGGCCAGACGGCAAACCATGGCGACCTACATAGTCTTTGTGGGCATATAACTTAATGGGTACAAAGCCGATTTTGCGCCCCCAAAGTTCTTGTTGGATTGGTTTTATATGACGAACGGCAATATCGGCGTCACGTTCGAGCACGTTCTCGACCGCATCATTGAGGGAGAGCGTGATGCGCAGGGCTGGATGTGCATCAAAAAAAGCCGCCAGGATCGACGGCAAGACCATCGTGCCGGTGATTTGGCTGGCAGTGATGGTTAGCGCCGTCGTCTGGGTGGCACTAGCGGATTTAGCCAAACGTTCGAGGGCATGCGCCTGGTTGGTCATAGAGGCGGCCATTGGAATCAGGGCACGGGCGTGATCGGTTGGCATAAGCCCCGATCTTGACCGCGAAAAAAGCGATTGACCTATCATGATTTCCAACTGGTGGATTTGCCGGCTGACTGTCGGCTGCGTCGTTCCTAAGGCGTGTGCTGCTCCGGACAGGGAGCCCGCAAGATATGCGGCGGCAAAGCTTTGCCAAAGATGCCAGTCGATCTTATCCATACAAAAATGTAGATCTATTCTTCCATGCTTGGCAATAGAGCGTGCCTAATGGAGCTCCTATACTGCCTATATGACAAACAGACGGAGATATGCCCGGGCTGTATTTTCGTGCATATGGAAGGACTTATAGTGGCCAATTTACTTAGCCTACAGCGCAAAATTGAGACGCAGATTGAGATCAGAGCTTCGCCTGAACGTGTATGGTCCGTGTTGACGGAGATTATGGCCTATCCGTCCTGGAACCCATTCATCCGTGAGCTGACAGGGCGCTTGGTGGTCGGTCAGAAACTCAGAATTCGCCTGAGTGGCGGTATAGTGTTCAAGCCCAAAGTCATTACGGTTCAGCCTAGACAACGTCTGCAATGGATAGGGCGGCTCTGGGGTGTGCCGGGAGTGTTCACAGGGGTGCATGATTTCGAAATCATGCGAACTCAACAAGGGTCTTTGCTCCGACAAAGCGAAGCATTCTACGGTATGATGCTCTGGTTTTATGACGTAGAGAAAGTACGGGCTGAATTTACCAAAATGAATGAAGCCCTAAAGACCCGGGCGGAAATACCATGACAATCATCATTGATGACCAAATATCGTGCTGATTCCAGTTTATCGTAGCAATGGTTTATGTCCCCTTTGCAGAATCATGAAGCTGCACTTCGACGTCAGCAAAGAAGCGACTGCCGCCTGTCTGCTCTGTTTCTACTGAGCCGACAGGCTGTTTAGTGGGGGGGGGGGGGAGGAAGCGGAAGGTCGGTTAATAGACAGGACTGAACGAAAGCAGCCATTCGTGGCGTTGACCTTCATGAGCACTACGCATCCTGGTCCGGCCATATAGCTTTTCCGACTCCCGAGACTTCCTGTTAGTTCAGATGAACTGGCAGGAATTGAGGTGATCCACTACCCTCTAACATTGCTCCAAATATCATTAGCCTTATTGATGAGGAGGTTTGGTGACAAAGTTAGCGTTCGGAATGGGTGGTCGATGAAGGGACCCGTTGCGCGGTTGTCCGAGTGGCATGCGAAAAAGGCGGCGAGGAAGAGCGCAGAGATCACGCGGGCGCAACCGCTCGACAATGGGATCGGGGCTGAGGCGCCGATCCATACGGCTCAGCAAGATCGCCTACGGCGGACTGGATTCGCCGAGCGTATCGCTACAGTGTTGTCCGAGTTGAGCCTACGGGAGGGCAGAATCTTTGCCATCCGCGGTGGCTGGGGTTTCGGTAAGTCCTCCCTCAAGAACCTAATCACCGAGCGGCTGGATGCCCGGAATGATGGGGCAGAATGGTTCGACTTCAATCCCTGGCAGTGGGGCGACGGTGACGCCATTGCGCGTGCGCTTTTCGGTCAGATCGCCGATCGGCTCGGGGGAGAGCACTCAAAGGCGGCGTTAGCTCGCGCCGACGCGCTGCGCCGCTACGGAGCGATCCTAACCGGCGCAAGCGCGCCTCTCAAGAAGGCTGGAAATTCCTCTTACCTTATTACGACCGTGCTTACTAACGCGTCCGTCATCGCTATCGCCGCGGCGATCGGGTTCGATTTACCGACGGCAGCGAAGGTAGCAACCGTTTTGGCGGTGCTTTCCATTGGCGCATCCTTGGGTGGCCGTGTCATGACCCACCTCGGAAAGGATCGGAGCGCCGAGCCCCTAGAAAAGGTGAGGACGTCACTGGAGGCGCGCCTGCGTGAACTCGGCAGACCGCTCGTAGTCTTCGTCGACGACATCGACCGGCTCGAGCCGGAATACATTAGGGTGCTTCTTCGTCAGGTGAAGGCGAACGCAAATCTTCCGAACATCGTCTTCGTGTTACTGTTCCAGCCTAGCATCGTGGAGAGCGCGCTCGATCCCGTGGCGGACGGCGATGGGCGCGCATTCCTCGAGAAGATCGTTCAGGCCAACTTCGACCTGCCGGCGGTTCCAGTATCGATTGTTCACGAGACGTTCGGTAAGGATTTGTCGGCACTGGCCGTGCCTTACGCGACTGCGGCCAACGGCTTCTCGGCGACCCGTTGGGGCAACGCTTTCGTCGGCTACATCCAGCCTTTTTTACGCAATATTCGCGACGCACGGCGACTGATTTCTTCCATCGCGGTCCATATCCCTCTGCATGCAGCGGGTAAGGTGTTCGAGGTTAATATTATTGACTTCCTCATTCTGGAGACACTCAGGGTTTTTGAACCGGATTTGCACTCGGCGCTGTTCCGAAACCGAATTCTACTCCTCCAAGAACAACGAAACATCGCGAATGATCGAGATACTGCAATCAAGGAGCAAGCAGCGGAACTACTTGAAGTGACTTCGGTGCAACATCGCGATGTTGCTAAAGACGCGCTTAAAGATTTGTTCCCGATGATCGAATGGGCCTTCGGCGGCACTTACTACACCAATAATTATCACAATCAGTGGCTCGCCGAGAAGCGGGTATGCTCGCCGCGCTACTTCCCCCGCTACTTTGAGCTCCAGACTGCCGCAGGAGAAATATCGGAGCGAGACTTCGTCGCCTTTGTGGAAGCAACATCAGACAAGGCACTCCTTGCGGCGCTTGTCGCCGAAATCAAGACGAGGGACCTGATGAACTCGCTCGCCGCCCGTCTCGACGAAAGCAGAGACATACTCCCGGGTGAAAATGCAGCAGTTCTGCTACCTGCGATGTTTGAGATCGCACAAAGTCTAGTCGGCGAGTGCAGTGGTGATCCGTTCAACACTCCATGGGTATTCGCATGGCGCGCGACGAGTTGGTATCTCAAGCGTATACCAAGAGATGTGCGAGGTAACCTCGCAGCAGAGGCACTCCGAAGCACCGGGGCATTATCGGTGGGAGCGATACTGATCAACCTCAACGACCCTACGAGCCAAGAGGATAATAAAAGGGAAACTTTTGACCCTGCGCTTGAACTTGTCACGGTAGATGCGATGAAAACCGAGTGGTTGAGGCTGATCAGAGAAAGGTCTGCAGACATTTCTCGAATGATCACTGATCCTGATCTCATGTCGCAACTCTACAACTGGCGTGCATACGCCTCCGAGGACGAGCCAAGAAAATGGGTCGCAGAAGCAACTTCGACCGACGAGGGGTTCGCGGCCTTTTCCAGCCGCATGATGAACCGGGGTATAAGAAGTTCGGCGGGTGACCGTGTTTCCACTCCCTACCACTCATTCCAACGAGAGACGGTTGAAAGTTTCATCGGTATCGATAAGGCGAAGGCCAAATGCGATGCCATCGATCCGACTATTTTCCCAGAGCATGAGGACGCCCTTCGGACCCTACTCAGATACCTTGAGGTGTGGCTGGGCCTCCGGGATTACGATCGGTTCGATTTTTGATTATGGCGTCTTGGTAAAACCTGAGGTGGTCCCCAAACTGCGACAACATTTGAGTGAAACTAAGCTCGTTTTTTTGGTTAATTAAGCTGCCTGTTTTTGCGATGAGATTGCCTTTTGATAGACCTCATTTGGCGTTTGCCCAGCAAACGTTGAATGAGGTCTATCAGCGTTATAATAGTCGAACCACTACGCCAAACCTTTTCGCAGTTCTGTGCCATTGGCGAAGGCGTTGAGATAGACGCACTCATACTTCACTGACCGCCAGAGCCGCTCGATGAACACGTTATCCATCCAGCAGCCTTTGCCATTCATGGAGATCCGTATGCTGTGGCGCTGCAGGCATTGGGTGAAGCTGGCTGACGTAAATTGCCGCCCTTGATCGGTGTTGAAAATCTCTGGGCGGCCATAACGTGCCAATGCATCTTCAAGCGCATCACAGCAAAACTCTGTATCCATCGTATTGGACACACGCCAAGCCAGAACTTTGCGTGAGAACCAATCCATAATGGCCACAAGATAGAGAAAACCTTGTTTCATAGGCAGATAAGTGATGTCCGCGCACCAGACCTGATTGGGCCGATCAATGACCTCATGGCGCAAAAGATACGGATAAACAGCGTGTTCCGGATGTCGAACCGTCGTGCGGGGCTTTTGATAAATAGGCGTAAGCCCCATTTTAGCCATCAAACGGCGAATGCGTTTACGGCCCACACAATAGCCCTCACGCTTCCATTCCTGCACCAGCGTCGGGTGAATGCCATAATGCGACGCGGGACTTGAACTCAGCCGAGTGATTCTTGCGCGATATCTTCATCTCGTTCGTCTTCCTTACACCAGGAAAAACGAGCTTAACTCATTGTCTAAATTTCGGGGGACAGCTCTACCTAACGAAATACAGTGTTTTGTAACCGCTGGCACAGCTTGGCGATTTGTGGCTTGAATGTCCGTCTTTATGACTGATCAGTAGAGCCTTATAATCAGAAAACGGCCTCAATTAGTCGAAAAAAAATCAATGCTTTACGTCCGCTATTCGGAAAGTACCCGACATTCTGCCTACATCTCGGACATACCTCCACTCTGATTGTATCCCCATAGCGGACATGACCGGAAAATTTTTTGTTACCATTTTCGACGTTCCCGGAGGGACGGAGTAAGTCACATAAACTCGTGATCGTCGCTATCGCAAGGCATCTCGTCACAATCGCCACCGCTATTCTTAGAACCGGCCTGCCGTGGCATAATAGCCCGCCGCTTAAACGCAGTTGCTGAGAGCAGGTGTTTTACGTCGCCTTCAAGTCTTGGCGTAATATCAGTACCCGTTTTGTGTGACGCCCCCACCAAGATAATATAGATCAAATTTATAAATTTACATATTGATATATCTCTATTTATAGCTATATAAGCAGTCTTACTACCCCACGGAATGAGATGCCTGATGAAGTTCACCAATCAGCCCTACACCAACGCCGCGCGCTTCGTTGGCTATAAAAGATCAAATATTGAACGTACGGTTTAGTCGTGGCGCTTGGTGCTTACAGGCAGCTCAACGAGGTTTCCGACGGACTGTTCTGACACCGGTAGTTATAAGGCATTTCAGGCCTTATACATTTAAATTTACCAATATCTAGGATTCTAAAAATGAAAAACTCTGTTCTTTTCGACAGTGTGACCCTAGGTCCGTATACTCTCAGAAATCGGATTGTTCTCCCTCCGCTCACACGTTCCCGCAGCTCCCAGCCAGGAAACATTCCCAATGACTTGATGGCGACCTACTACAGCCAACGCTCCAGCGCAGGGTTCATGGTAACCGAGGGAACTCAGATCGAACCGCGCGGCCAAGGATATGCGTGGACCCCCGGGATCTACAGTCCCGAACAGATCGTGGGTTGGCGCAAAATCACCGATGCCGTTCACGAGAAAAAAGGAACTATCTTTCTGCAATTATGGCATGTGGGGCGCGTATCTCACGCCTCCCTACAGCCTGGTGGGGCCGCTCCGATCGCGCCGTCGGCAATCCCGGCCGACAATGTTAGAGTGTTCGTTGAGACCGGACCGGGCCAGGGCGCTCTCACACAACCGTCGGCACCACGCGCCCTAACCACAGCAGAGGTCAAGGAACTTGTCCAGCTCTACGCCAAAGCAGCGCGTAATGCTCTTGATGCTGGCTTTGATGGTGTAGAAATCCACAGCGCGAATGGCTATCTTCTGAACCAATTCATTTCCGCACATACCAATCAACGCGACGACGAGTATGGTGGCTCGCTGGAAAACCGACTGAGATTCCTTGCTGAAGTAACTCAGGCGGTTGCCGATGTAGTCGGTAAAGAACGAATGGGAGTCCGCTTCTCTCCCCTGTTCGCGACCACAGACGAGGACCGCGTTTATCTTGGTCTTGTTGAGGAAGATCCACACACAACTTATATTGAGGCAATTAAAACTCTTGAAAAAGTTGGGGTTGCTTACGTCTCGATTGCCGAGGCGGACTGGGATAACGCGCCCGATCTGCCTGAATCTTTCCGCGCGGACATACGGAAAAACTTCAGTGGCCGGGTTCTCTATGCTGGCAGGTACACCCCCGAGCGCGGCGTGAGTGTGATCGAAGCGGGGTGGGGCGATATGATTGCCTTCGGCCGTCCCTTTATCGCAAACCCCGATTTGCCGGAGCGTATCGCTCATGGCTGGTCACTCAACCCGGTAGATCCAAAGACCATGTATGGCGGCACCGCGAAAGGATATGCTGACTATCCCGCCTATCAACGTTAGGGGTTTCAAGCCGTGTTCAGACATCTAAACACGGCTTTTGACACTTCCGGCGTAAGTGGGCACACTTAAGAAACAGCGGAATATTGATATATTGGAATTTATCGCTATACGAGAGGTCATGAGCATTGACGTAAACGACGCACTGAAGGCCTTGGACAACCCCGCCCGGCTAGAAATTTTGGCGAAGCTTAAAGACCCTCGCAAGAATTACCCTGAACAGGAAGTCGACCCCGAGCAGGTAGGTGTTTGTGTGAGCATCATACAGGAGCAATCCGGCCTGTCTCAATCTACCATTTCGCTGTATTTGACGGCACTACAACGCGCCAAGCTCGTCACGTCGCAACGTATAGGCCCTTGGACATATTACAAGCGCGACGAAGCGAATATCGCGGCATTCCTGAAACAGTTGCACGGCCTGATCTAAACGATACAGCGGTACTTTCACGTCAATTCTTTTGAGTTGAAGGCATCTGGATTTGAGCGAATTCAAGCTGCGAGAATGGTCGCGGTTTTTCCGTAAGCGAAAGCTTAAGGGAAAACGAAAATACAGCCAGACCGCATGCCCGATCAATTCACGCGGAAAACGGTGCCATTTATAACTCACCGGGGATGTGTCTATGTCCGTTAGCTAGCACGTATGTGTTAATGTGACACCATCCTCGCACAAGAACCGAACACAAATAAGATCTTTTATTCATCGACCTTCACAACGTTATGTCCATAGTAGAGATTGACTTCTCTAGAAACAAACTCAGCTATATAACCATCAGGTCGTATCAAAATATGATCACGATTAGGCCTCATTATCTGAGTTGCGCCCCCGTGCTGCATGACATCAAATAATTTTATACCGTTACTTAAAAATTGGTCAGGCATACGATCACCAGGCATTAGTGTTCCCGGAGCATTTCCTAATGCCAAAGAGCTTCCCCGATAATTCAAACCCAACTGATTGGTTAGATCACCTCTCGATTTAGACGTCGATGTATGGAGCTTTGCTGTCAGGCCCAGCATATCTGCTGCAACAGGCCGGCGCTCTGCCTCGTAAGTTTTAAGGATAGAATCATTCCCGGTTCTAAGCGCCGATACCAACTTCCACCCCAGATTACAGGCGTCCTGCAGGCCAGTATTTAATCCCTGCGCGCCGGAAGGCGGGTGAATATGGGCAGCGTCTCCCGCGATGAATACCCGTCCTACTCGGTAACGTTCAACCATACGCGCCTGGTGACGGTAGCGAGATTGCCACGCGATATGACCAACTTTCTTTCCTGTTAGTTTTTGAACTCCGTTCGCCAGTCCTTTTAGGCTGATATCGTCCGTAGCCTGCAACTGAAACAGTCCGCCCGCTGGAAGTGGCGCCAAAGAGCGTAACCCTGCCCCACGAAACGGGTAAGCGTGCCAGTACTTCCGATCAAGGCCTTCTACCTCCATGTCGGCAACAATGCTCGTTTTTTGGTCGACGGCCGCCCCCAAAAGCTGGAGACCTAAGAAACCCCGCGTGGTGCTGCGCCCGCCATCGCAAGCCACTGCATACTCTGCCCGAACTGTCTCGCCGGTTGTCAGTGTTACTATCACCTGATCATCTGTTTGAGTAAGTGCTTCTATTCCAGTACCTAATTCGATTTCTCCACCTAAATTTTGTACTTTTTTTCTTAAGATTTCTTCTGTACGCCATTGTTCCAGCATAATGAGATTAGGAAACGGTCGTGCTTCACTTGGCGCATCGTGCGTGCCGAGGGACCACCCTTTAATAGAAAGCGGCCCTATGTGGAATTTTAGGTGTGGGTAAAGTGTTCCGCACTTTAGAACATCCGTAGCTATTCCCATCATATTAAGTAATTCAAGCGAGCGGGGCTGTATTCCTTTCCCACGCGACCCGGAAAAATGAGCGTGAGCTGAATCAATAATTCTAATAGTGATGCCACGCCTTAAAAGCTCAATGGCAAGCGATAAGCCTGTAACACCAGCCCCTATGATCAAAACTTGAAACACGTCTTTTATCCCAATTTATGTGCATAATGCATACAAATTGACTAACAAATTTTCTCTTGCGGAACAACATAAATGTGCATTATGCACACTTATGCACTGGACAGATCTTCTTCATCGCTCTTTGGTTTCGGCCTCAGATCTTATTACTCGCCTTGATGTCGACGCACGTTTATTGGCTGAGGCTAACGTAAACTTAGATCGAGCACTTTTTCCTCTCTTGGCACGCATCGCTCTGACACAGGACACTAATGTTGCGGCATTAGCTAATCTTCTGAGTAAGGATCATTCTTCTGTCAGTCGGCAGATCCTTAAGCTTGAAAAATTAGGGCTGATTACCAGAACTGGAAATCCTGAAGATCAGCGATCGCGCCAACTTACTTTGACGCCAGAAGCCTTAGTGATGATGGAAAAAATATCTACCGTCCGCCGGAAATGGATGGTGAAGCATTTTGAAGAATGGGATGAAAAAGATCGAGATCTTTTAGTTAATTTGCTAAACAAAATGTTTGATAAACAATACTGAAAAATTTTTTGATCACTATTTTAAATATTTGAATTTAATGGTTACATCCATCATTATGTTCTATCAATCGATCCAATATACCTGCTTCTTTGTTGTCAAAATATTGACTAAATCTATGTTCTACTAGCGATAACTCCAAGCGTACTTAAAGAGCACTTTTGTGTCGTCGTCCCCCCGTTCTGATAACGCTAGAAAATCGCAGATATCGTCCGTCGAAGGTTCTCCGGCGGGGTCTTTCCCTTCGGGCAGACGTCCTTGATCGGGGGCTCCCAAACGGATCAGGCCTGATCAACAAAAACAGACTGCATCATGCTCGTCATAAGCAGCTATGCAGTCCGTTCTGTTATTCAAGGCCTAACAATGTTTGACTGCGTCTTGCAATTCCACATAATCATGCGTGCGCGCAATGGCGCAACCGTCATTATTGCTTAGGACAACGACAGGGCGGCGCTTTAACTTAGGCTCGAAAGCGCGCTGACATGAACAATAGAAGGAATTACCGTCAATCAAACCAAAAATAGGCATTAAAGCGCAGTCCGGACCAGTCCCGTTGCTATACCCCATATTGAAACGTCGGCCGCTTCATCCACTTGCACGCAGGCTTCCAACTCTGCAGAGCGTAGCCACCATGCTCCAGCATGTTGCGTAAGCTCACACACGCGAAGCTCGCCCCCAATCGCAGCAACCACGACGGCCCCCGCCTTAGGGGTAAGGCCGAATCAACAACTAGAATATCGCCATGCCGGATGCCTCGGGCCGTTAAGACATCTCCTTCAACGCAAACCGGATAACGGCTCGGCCGCCTCAAATCGAGCACCGCTGACATTAAATCAATGGTACTCTCCACACTGTCAGCCGCTGGGGATGCAAATCCCGTTGTTCTATCGCCTCTATAGGCCATATCGTCCTCCCAGTGAGAACAAAAGAAGAACAAACGACGCGCAGTCAACTTTTTTTGGAAAAAAAATTCTTCTTGTATTTAAGATCAAAGGGTTAAGAGCCACGGCTCCCACAGAGGGATTTTTTTCGAGTAGATTCGTTATCTGATCCACCCGAAAAATAGAAATATTTTTTAATTACAGTCTTTTAGATAAAATCTTTACCGCCTTTGAAAAGGCTTCCAAAAAATCATCTGCCACCGAAATTTGTCCGCCAGAAAACTGTATAAACCCGTCAACCATACCATTTTGTAGCATTCCTTCAGAATGCACGAGCATTCCGTCAGGGTCTTCCATCGCGCCGGAGCTGGGGGCGTCATTAGCTGCCCGCGCAGACAATGCTTCTCGAAACGCAGCCCGCCAATAAGCCTCTACTTTCTCAGGATAGCTCCGACCATCAATCGTATAACCCTCTAGCGGCTTACCTTGAGCATGCATGTAGCCAATTTCGACGGCGGTGCCTGGGTCCATATCCGCTCCACGGCGGAATGGGTCTACGCAGAAGAGACCAGCATCGCAGCTATCCATCAAATCACGGTCTGCTTTTACAAAAGCCAAAATCGTTTCACGACCCGGCGGTAGATGGCGCGCTTCTTCCTGACCATCAAACGGCGCCACCCCAAGCAGACCGTGCTGTGCACAAATATCTTTTAAAGACTGGAAGATAGAAAGCGCATTCGGGCGAAAGACAATGTCGCCCGCTAAGTAGATTTTTGGAGTGGTATGCCGCTTGACCATTATGCGCACTTTCTTTCAGCCATATGATCCGCCAACACATACACCATATCGCGTAAATCGCGCTTAATGCTCTCCGCGTTTTTTGATAGCTCGTAGGTACTCATATTCAGGTAACAAGCACGATTGACTTCAATCTGTAGCGCGTGCCGCCCCTGTTCAGGCCGTCCGTAGTGCTGAGTTATGTACCCACCTGCGTAGGGCGTATTGCACCGTACTGCATAGCCGCGCTTTTCAAGAAAATGTCGTGCTTCCTCCATTATGAAGGGATGACAGGCGCGCCCATGAAAATCACCTAGAACAATGTCACAACGAGACGCAATTTGAAGCGGCGGCATTGAGTGCATATCAAGCAGTACAACCTCCGTCTGGCATTGGGTGGATAAGGCCCTTAACTCGCGCTCCAAAGCTGCGTGGTAGGGAAACCACCCTAACGAGAGACGATGGTCAATCTCTTCCACCGCTAGGCAATGCGTATAAATTGGTACGGATTGCGCTGCCAGCCGGGGAATAACCCCAAAACCTGCGCGAACTTTTTCTGTTCGTTCAAACAAACGGCCAGCCGGGGCGGGACGAAACATGCGCTCATCCAACTCATGGCAGCTACGGTTCGCATCACACCACACGCGAGGCACAGATGTTTTTATAAAAGTCGCCCCGTATGCAGAGATACCGTCCCAGAACCAGTCCACCAACCGATCTTCTGTTTTGCGTAAGGCACTTTCTGATAGGCACGTGGCACGCAAAAACGCCTCAGGATAAGAGCGCCCTGAGTGGGGTGAAGAAATGAGAACAGGTTTTCGCGACGGAAAAGCTGGCTTTTCAACGGAAACAGGTGAGGGGGGAGAAAAAAATCGCATCCAGTGATAATTTTTTATTTTTAAGGGGTTGTCACCCCCAGCGAATACAGCTAAACACCACCTCACCGAGCCGGAGGGCGCATAGCTCAGCGGTAGAGCACTACCTTGACATGGTAGGGGTCACAGGTTCAATCCCTGTTGCGCCCACCACCCGGCTCGGAAATACCCAAAAATTTAGCTTAATTCTAAGAGAATGCACCAAGCTGGCTATAAAGCCTGTGCGTGTCAGGACACTACCTGCACCGGATATCTCCGATGCAGGCTGAGAGCTTTTTAGGCTTCGTCGTCGTGATCTTCGTCGACATATTCTTCGTCGTCGAAATACACTTCTTCAACCGTCACAACGAATTTGTCCTGCTCACGCAGTTCGTCTGCCTTAGCGGAAGCCTCATCTTCATCTTCGTAAAGCTCTGAATCACCCGGGTCAGAAACCCAACCGTTATCAACGTTCCAGAACTCTTCGTCTCCGCTTTCGAGTTCACGACGGATCAGGTAACCTGCAACTTCTTCTTCAGCCATGATCATAGCCCTTCTGTAAAACTAAGCTGATGAAGGCCCACCTATGCCCCAAAAGTCAATCACCCCTTGTTCAGCGCTTTTTGCCGTGAATGGCACTCTTCCGCGCCTCGGGGCAAACAGACGAAAAAATTGTCACTAAAATTTTCTTTTTTAAGCGCTCATCTCGTTACAAATAATTTTGTATGCGGGGAAATCTAAAATTTTTGTCATCAATATTCTTATAAACCCGTCGATGTCACGGGTCGTTATTTTTTTGCAAGCTATTCAAATGAAGGAACCCTTCATGTTTTCACACAAAAAAATTGCAGCCGCCTGCCTTCTGACAGGCTTTCTCTCTCTCACAGCGTGCGAATCGGCCCAGCAAATCGTCAGCGACAAAGAAGATCACCTCGCAGCCGCAGGCTTTGTCGCCAAACCGGCCAACACACCTGAACGCTTGGCCATGCTCAAGCGCTTGCCAGCGCATCGCTTCTTAAGGCGCGTAAGCGGCGACACAATTCATTATGTGTATTCAGACCCTAGCGTCTGTGACTGCCTTTACGTCGGCTCACAAGATGCATATGGCCGCTACCAACAATATCAGCAGCAACAAAATCTTGCTGATGAACAGCAGATGACAGCGCAAGAATACAACGACGCCAATTGGAATTGGGGCGCATGGGGAGGGTGGGGCCCCGGTTTTGGTATGGGCTTCGGGCCGGGTTTCGGCGGGTATGGGTGGTAAAACCACCCAGAAAGCAGGCTAGTATTCCGCTGGGGGCTCTGAAGCCTCCAGCCATCCTTGCAGCATGTAACTCGCTGCCATTTTATCAACGACTGCAGCGCGCCGCGCCCGAGTCATGTCTGCTTCGTTAATAAGAAAACGATTCACCGCACTAGACGACAAACGCTCATCCCAGACACACGCCGGAAGGCCAAGACGCTCCGAAAGTGCCTCAGTCCAGTCAGATGCTGCACGCGCTGCAGGCCCGAAGCTTCCATCAAGCCCCAAGGGCAGGCCAACAACCAGCCCCCCAATGTCGTGTTTTGCGACAATTTCCGCAATTTCCTTGGCGTTTTCACCTAATTTCCGCCTCTTCAATGAGGCAAAAGGCGAGGCCAACATTAAAGAAACATCAGTTAATGCGAGGCCAATAGTACGCGCTCCGGGGTCTATTCCCAGCACGCGCTGACCAGCCTTTAGGCTGATACGTAGGTCTTGTGGATTGAACAGGGACATAACACGGCGTTATGATCTATCCTGAGGCTGAAAAGCCACTCTTAATTTTCTCTCACTCGGGAATCTTCATGTCGCTCGACGCGAAAACGGTTTTACGTACTGCCAGACTGGCACGTATTGGTCTTGCTCCCGCCGAAGTGGAAGCCCTGCAAAAAGATATGGGCTCCATCATCGATTGGGTTGAGCAACTTAACGAACTGGACGTCTCAGATGTCCCGCCAATGATTGGCACAGGCCTCGCGCAACCACGCCTGCGCGAAGACCGCATTACGGATGGTGAACGCCCCGACGACGTTCTGTCCAACGCACCCGACCGTGAAGGTCCGTATTTCACCGTGCCGAAGGTCGTTGAATAATGTCTACTCCTTTTGATTACACTCTCGCTTCGGCACGTGACGCTCTTCGCGCACGCAAAATCTCGGCGCGTGAACTAACCGAAGCGCATCTCTCGGCTATTGAACGTCTCGATGGTTCGCTCAACAGCTTCATCACCACAACACCGGAAAGCGCGCTGAAAGCTGCTGATGCGGCCGATGCCACTTTGGCCAAAGGTGAGGGCGGGGAACTGTGTGGCTTACCGCTCGGTATCAAGGATCTGTTCTGCACGAACGGCACCCGCACCACAGCGGCCAGCAACATCCTGCGCGATTTCGTACCACCTTACGAAAGTACAGTAACCAGCAACCTGCTGCGTGATGGCGCTGTTTTTCTGGGTAAACTGAACCTAGACGAATTTGCTATGGGTTCCGGCAATCTGAACTCCGCATTCGGCCCCGCTATTAACCCATGGAAACGCAATGGATCAGACGAAAATCTGGTTCCCGGCGGCTCTTCCGGTGGCTCCGCCGCAGCCGTCGCGGCTGGCCTCGTCTTGGGAGCAACTGGCACGGATACCGGCGGCTCCATTCGCCAGCCGGCTGCTTACACAGGCATCGCAGGTATCAAACCGACTTACGGTCGCTGCTCACGCTTTGGCACAATCGCTTTTGCCAGTTCGCTCGACCAAGCTGGCCCAATGGCGAAAAACCTTCAGGATTGCGCAATTCTTTTGCGCTCCATGGCTGGTTTCGATCAGCGCGATTCCACAAGCGTCGATACACCTGTGCCGAATTACGAAGCAGCCCTGAACCGCGGCGTCAAAGGTCTTCGTGTTGGCATTCCGAAAGAATACCACGCCGATGGCCTACCTGCTGAAATAGAGGCACTATGGCAGCAAGGCATCAATTGGCTACGGGAAGCTGGCGCAGAAATTAAAGAAGTTTCTCTGCCACATACAAAGTACGGCTTGCCTACCTATTACATCGCGGCCCTTGCTGAAGCATCGTCCAATCTTGCGCGTTATGACGGCCTTCGTTTCGGCTCACGTGTAAAGGCTGATTCCCTCGATGCCATGTATGAAGCCAGTCGCGCTGCAGGCTTCGGTGAAGAGGTGAAGCGCCGCATTCTGCTTGGTACGCACGTCCTCTCGTCAGGATACTACGACGCGTATTACCTCCGCGCTCAGAAGGTCCGCACACTCATCCAGCAAGACTTCCTGAAAGCTTATGAGGATGTAGACGTTCTCTTAACGCCTACAGCACCATCCAGTGCTTTTGCCCTGAATGAAAAACCGTCTGACCCCGTTCAGATGTACCTCAACGACGTCTTTACTGTCCCTGCAAGCATGGCAGGCGTACCCGCCCTGTCAGTACCTGCCGGGCTGGACGGGCAGGGGCTGCCACTGGGCTTGCAGCTCATCGGCAAGTTCTTTGATGAAGAAACGCTGATTGCCGCTGGCCACGTGCTGGAGCAAGCCGCCTCCTTCACGCACCGACCAACCATTCACGCAGGGAACCCAGCATGAGCACCGTTATCACTGGCAACACCGGCGACTGGGAAATCGTTGTCGGCCTCGAAGTCCACGCGCAGGTCATAAGCCAAGCCAAGCTGTTCTCAGGGGCCTCTGCCACTTATGGTGGTGAGCCAAACACGCATGTGAGCCTTGTGGATGCGGGATTCCCGGGCATGCTTCCCGTTCTGAACCACGAATGCGTTGCTCAGGCAGTGCGTACTGGTTTGGGTTTGAACGCAGAGATTAATCTCTTCAGCCGCTTTGACCGTAAAAATTACTTCTACGCTGACTTGCCAACCGGCTACCAAATTAGCCAGTTTGCTCACCCTATTGTAGGCAAGGGCGTCGTAGTCGTTGATCTAGCAGACGGTAGCAGCCGCGAAATCGGTGTGACACGCCTCCATCTTGAACAAGATGCAGGCAAGTCGATCCACGACCAAGACCCAACGCGCTCCTTCATTGACTTGAACCGCGCTGGCGTTGCGCTGATGGAAATTGTTAGTGAGCCCGATATTCGCTCCCCGGAAGAGGCCGGCGCATATCTTCGCAAACTACGCCAAATTCTGCGCTATATCGGTACGTGTGACGGCAACATGGAAGAAGGCTCCATGCGCGCTGACGTTAACGTCTCTGTACGTCGCCCGGGAGAGGAAGGCTTCCGCACACGCTGCGAAATCAAGAACGTAAACTCTATTCGCTACGTAATGCAGTCCATTGAAGTAGAGGCACGCCGCCAAGTCGAAATCTGGGAGAACGGCGGTGAAGTTGATCAGGAAACGCGCCTGTTCGACCATGTGCGCTCCGAAACGCGCTCTTTGCGCAGCAAGGAAGACGCTCATGACTACCGCTACTTCCCAGACCCAGACCTCCTGCCACTGGAAATTGAACAATCTTGGGTGGACGAACTAAAGGCAGCCCTGCCAGAACTGCCCGAAGACAAGCGTACACGCTTAGAAAAAGAATACGGCATCTCGCGTTATGAATCCGGCGTTCTGACGGCAGAGCAGGCAGTCGCTGATTTTTATGAGACCGTTGCCAAAAATGCAGATGCTCGTTTAGCGACAAACTGGATTTTGGGGGACTTCTTCGGTGCGCTTAACCGTACAGGCCGTACCATTGAAGATAGCCCTGTCAGCGCAGAAAACCTACGCGAACTTCTTAGCCTAATCTCCGATTCAACCATTAACGGCAAGATCGCAAAAGAAGTTCTGGAAGACATGGTTGAGACGGGCGATTCTGCGAGCGCCATTGTCGAACGCAAAGGCCTGCGTCAAGTCACTGACACAGGGGCAATTGAAGAAGCCATTAATGCCATCCTCGAAGCAAATGCAGATAAGGTTGAGCAATATAAGAGCGGTAAGGACAAGCTCTTCGGCTTCTTCGTCGGGCAATCCATGAAGGCCATGAAGGGCAAAGCAAACCCTGCATTGGTCAATGACGTGCTTCGTAAGTTGCTTGATGCATAATTTTTAAAAAAAAGTGCTCTAGGGGGTTTGACCTGCAAGGATTTTCCCCCTAGTAACACTCCTGCAAACGCCGTGTAAAAAACCGCGTAACAAGCGGAGGGGTGGCCGAGAGGCTGAAGGCGGCGGTTTGCTAAACCGTTATACTAGGAAACTGGTATCGTGGGTTCGAATCCCATCCCCTCCGCCACGCAGTTCTCATAAAGAGAACAAAAAACTCCAAAAAATATATACGCTTATTGGGGCGGAAATTTCAAAAGAATGCCCCGATTACGGCAGGAGCCATGCTTCATCGCCTAGTGACTGCCCGTTTTTGAAAAAACGTTGATAACAATCACGCCCGCGATAATGAGTCCCATACCGATAAGGGCAGGGACATCAAGCTTCTGACCTTGAAACACCCACGCAACGGCAGAAATAAAAATAATCCCTACGCCGGACCAAATTGCGTACGCAATGCCGGTTGGCATATCTTTCAAGGCCAATGATAGTGCGTAGAAAGCTATGATGTAGCCACAAGCAACGAAAAAAGTAGGCACGATCTTCGTAAAGCCACCGCTTTGCTTCAGCAGCGAGGTCGCAAATGTCTCCGCAACAATTGCGATCATAAGATAAATATACGTCATAAATAGCTCCCTCGGATCCCATTACCCCATTGCACATAGTTGGGTAAATCGGTGATGGGACCTCTATTGCCGCCATAAGCGCGTAGGTACCATGCGATAAGCAGCAAGTGTACGCCCTTTTTGTGCATCTACCGGCACTGATAGTACAGATCCTCGCATCACGGGGAACCTATGCAGCCCCCCAGATGTCGCCACCCAAACATGAGGGACGATAACCTGCGGTCCAGTATTAGTCATTATGACCTGCGGTAAAAAGTCCGGTGGCCTGTAAGAGTCCTCTCTTTTATTCCAAACCGCATAAACATGCCGTGCATAGTCCGGCCCCAAAGATGGAGTTAATGAATGATACGCGGCAGTTGCTGCAAACCATCCGTGCTGTTGCGTATTAAGAGTTTTTAAAAATTGTGCCGCATAGCGCGCGTTCGTTAATGGATCAAACGCTTGATCCAGCGTTTCGAATGCATCCGCGTGGTGATGCAGGTTAACCTGCAAACACCCAACATCGATCGATTGGATGCCTTGCTGACGAAAATTTTGCACGGCGGAAATTGCATCCGCCTTACGTTCAAAAAAATACCCTTTACCCGCCGCGTTTACAGTCCACGGCCAAGCGGTACGAGAGGTATTCGAGGAAATGTGGCGGCCACTCTCAATTGTGCTGATCGCGGTGAGCAGACCACTTGGCAGGCCGAACTCCCTTTCTACTGACTGGGTAGCCGCAGCGCATAACGTTGCGTCACTATCGTGCGCGTGAGCAATCTCAGCAGAAAGAAAAAAAGCCGTGAAAATAAAACGCCGTCTCATGCGCTTTATTCTTCACGGTCTCCCTTTAAAAAACTCTTAATAAATGCGCATCAAACCGCAAAAATTGGCTTACAAATACCTTCTAACCAAGCCTGTTCGTCCGTATTCAGGGCCGGCCCGACACGTTTTAAAACCTCTTGATGATAGGCGTTAAGCCATTCCAGTTCCTTGTCGTCCAGCAAAGACGCATCAATCAGTGCGGGGTCGATAGGGACGTAGGTCAGGACCTCAAAAGACGAAAATGCTCTTTTTGACTTTGCCGCTTTTTCAGCTTCGATCACCAGAAGGAGGTTCTCGATACGAATACCAAACGCCCCTTGCTCGTAATAGCCCGGTTCGTTGGAAACGATCATGCCGTTCACCAACCCCGTAGGACGGGGTGCTGGAGAGATATTTTGCGGCCCTTCATGTACCGACAAATAGTTGCCTATGCCGTGACCCGTACCGTGGTCATAATCTAACCCGACATCCCACAAGGCTGCACGTGCCAGAGCGTCTAAGCGAAAGCCCGGTGTTCCCGTTGGGAAACGAACAAGGCTCAACGCAATGTTACCTTTCAGGACACGCGTAAAAGCGTCTTTTACATCAGCGGGGGCTGCCTCAGGTCCGATCCAGACAGTGCGGGTAATATCCGTTGTCCCGAACGGATACTGACCCCCGCTATCGATCAGATAGACGCTATTGGCCGGAAGAACACTGTCACGACCCACTTCCGCTTTATAATGCGGGAAAGCAGCATTCCCGCCCGATGCAGAAATTGCATCAAAACTTTGCCCACGATATTCATCGTTCTGGGCGCGGAAATCATTTAAGCGCGCTACCAAATCCGTTTCACGCTGACCTGCCGCCGATTGCGTAAGCGAATATAAGAAACGCGTTACGGCGACTGCATCCAAAGCATGCGCTCTACGAGAGCCATTCTGCTCAGCAGAGTTTTTAATAGCTTTTGGCAAAGTGCAAGGGTCGGGGGCATGAACAATTTCCGCACCATGCGCCACGAGAATTGTCTCAAACCATACCGGGGTCGTTGTCGGGTCTACGCGCACAACGCTGCCACCAAGTTCAGCCAAGCTTATAGCCAGATCCTGAGGTGAACGGACGGCCACATGCTCACCAAGTATCTGGAGCAAACCAGATTGCAAACGTGTACCATCGACGAAAAGCTCAACACTGGCGTCGGCCTTAAGGACAGCATAACCCTGCGCCACGGGCGTAAGGGGAACGTCGTCCCCACGAATATTCAGCAACCATGCCAGAGACGTGCAATCTGCCAACACAACGGCATCTTGCCCATTTTTTTGAAGGGCTTGAGCGATTTTTAAACGTTTATCGGCTGAAGTTTCGCCTGCATCTGCGTCAGATTGAGGAAAAATCTCACTGCCTGGTGCCGCAGGTTGGTCGGCCCATGCGCGATCAATTGGGTTCGCCGTTAGAGGTACAAAAGTTACCCCAGGCGCTGCCCATGAATTCAACATAGCGCGGCTCACAAGCTTGGGGTCATAGCCCACACACAAACCTTGCGCATTCTTTTCCAGCCATTCGCAAGCTGGCTCTTCTACGCTGTGACAGCGCTCCCATATGTCATGCGGTGCCTGTTGTTCCATTTGGACGGTATACCGTCCATCCGAAAACAAACCTGCTTTCGCGGAGAGCACAATTGCCAAACCAGCACTGCCTGTAAAGCCACTCAACCAAGCCAAGCGTTCGGCGTAAGGGGCAACATATTCACCAAGAAACTCATCACCGCGTGGCAATATGAACCCGTCAACACTTGCATCATGACAAGCGCTTCTAACGGCAGCAATACGTTCAGACAAGGAGAGCGCAAACGTCATCATTTAAAACTTTCACAGGTCGTTTGTTGTAGTCAGACAGAGCGTCATAAAAAGCAGGTCAAGCCAGCGGCCCTGCTTGTACCCTACTTGAGGTAATACCCCTGAAGGCTGGAACCCAAAGCGCTTATGCAAAGCTTCAGACGCCACGTTACCAGCAGCAATACCGGCAACCATCACATGAATATTTTTCTGGCGTGCGCTTTCTATCAGGGCAGTCAAAAGTAACGCACCGACACCTTTGCCCTGATGGCTTGCCGCAACGTAAACCGAATGTTCAACGGTGCGGGCGTAGCCTTCATACGGGCGGAAGGGGCCGTATGAACCAAACCCGATGGTTTGCCCCTCCGTGTCACACGCCACAATAACAGGATACCCTGCTTCTTGGCGTTGCTCCATCCAAACCCGGCGTTGATCTAACGTGAGAGGGGTGTTCATCCACAAAGTATCTGTATGCAAAATGGCATGGTTGGTGATTTCGAGAATAACCTCCAAATCACCTTCATGCGCGGCACGCAGCGTTATGGTGGACTTTTCAACCACGCTTGCGCACAACCAGCGTTGCCCATTCGCCTTCGCGCAGCATTGCCTCTAATACAAGACCCTGTGCGCGATGCGCGGCAAGAACCATTCTAGCTTGCGTCGCAAGGAGACCTGCCAGAATGGCGGTTCCGCCCGGAGCTAGACGCGCAGCGAGGGAAGGGGCCATACGGCACAGAGGTCGGGCCAAAATATTCGCAAAGACGAGATCATAAGAGCCCCGGCGCACCGCAGGCGTAAGCCAGCCATTCCCAAACCGACAATCGAGCAGGTGGCCCAATCCGTTAAGCTGTGCGTTCATCTTGGCTGTCCGGACAGACCAAGGTTCTATATCTACAGCTAAAACAGGCTTGTGCAGCAATTTGGCTGCGGCCATGGCCAAAATCCCGGACCCGCAACCCATATCTAAAATACGCTGAGGCTTACGGTGCGCAATGCGTTCAAGAGCCCGCAAACAACCGCGCGTAGAACCGTGCTCCCCCGAACCAAACGCAATTCCTGCGTCTAATGTTATCGTCAGACGTGAACGGTCAGGCGCACCGTGCAAATGCGTGCCGCGAATTGCAAAGCGCCGACCGACATCTTGTTGGGGGAAGGACTCATAGGTACGGGCTAACCAACCTTCAGCTTCGGTCGCTTCACGCAGCAAAGGAGCGTCTTCACCCGTGAGAACCCGCGCAACAGCGAGCGCATTCTGCAAGTCGTCTTCACGATGACCAATATCCTTGACCCCTTCAAGGCGCCAGTATTTTTGTTCATCATCGGCTTCAAACATGCCCACAGTTTCACAAGCACACGCAAGTGCTTGCTCAAAGAGCGGAACGTGCTCTTCGAGTACCGTAATGGAGATTGTTTCCAATTGCGTCGCATGGCGGCGACCAACGCTCCGAGGAGCCATCATGAACAAATCTCCACAAAATTGGCCATCACCCGCCGTACTCCACCATTCTCAAAATTAATTTCCAACCGCTCGCCATCTACAGCCAGCACGACACCTTCGCCAAATTTCGCATGGAACACAGATGTCCCCGGCGGCATTCGCGCAGCGGCCAACGCACCCTGCGATGGACGCACTGGCCGCGCCGCAGCAGGACGCTGCGCAACAACAGGGCCCGAGGCAAAGACTGAATCTCTCTGCTGCGAAAACCCACCACGCCCCGCGCCGTACCCATGCTCCGCTCTATAGCCGGAATGCTGTACATAACGGGAAGGTATTTCGTCAATGAAACGACTTGGAATAGACGACTGCCAATTCGCAAAAATACGCCGCCGCGCTGCGTGCAACACCAAAGCACGCAAACGGGCTCTTGTTAGTGCGACATAAGCTAGGCGCCGTTCTTCCTCTAACGCGTTATTGCCGCCTTCATCCAGAGCGCGCTGCGAGGGGAACACACCTTCCTCCCAACCGGGCAAAAATACCGTGTCAAATTCAAGGCCTTTTGCACCGTGAATAGTCATTAGGCTCACCCGCTCGGTTTCGGACGCTTCATTTTCGACATCCATAACCAGCGCAACGTGCTCTAAAAACGCCTCTAACGTTGCAAAATCTCCCATTGCACGTAGCAATTCGCGGATATTCTCTAATCGGCCCGGCGCTTCAACAGACCGGTCGTCGCGCCACATCTGGAGATAGCCCGTGTCTTCCAAAAGCTTTTCTACGGCAACGATATGACCCTCTACAGGTAAACGCTCTTTCGCCTCTGCAAAAGCGTCCATCAGTGCTTGCAAAGCCAAGCCTGATTTCCCCTTTAAATCTTTAGTTTCCAAGCGCTCCTTAACAGCTTTTTGCAGTGACCCAGCTCCGGCCATGGCATGCAAACGAAGCTTTTGTAGCGCTACTGAGCCAACGCCTCTTTTCGGTGTATTTACAATCCGCTCAAAAGCAAGATCGTCCGAGACTTGAGTCAACGCGCGCATGTAAGCCAGACAATCTCTGATTTCAGCACGCTCATAGAAGCGCAGACCGCCGACAATCCGGTAAGGGATCCCGGTAGCAAGCAAACGTTCTTCAAACGGTCGCGTCTGGAACCCAGCGCGCATCAAAATAGCCATTTCGGCCAGTGAGTGCCCTTCGCGACGTAGACGCTCAACTGTCTTCGCAACAACCGACGCCTCTTCCTCGGAATCCGAGGCGCCAATAATGCGTACTTTTTCACCGGATGCGTCTTCTTTTCCTGGCCTGAGCGTTTTACCTAAACGGCCATCGTTATGAGCAATCAGTCCGGACGCTGCTGCCAAAATTTGCTCTGTAGAGCGATAATTCCGCTCCAGCCGCACGATCTCAGCTCCCGGGAAATCTCTCTCAAAACGTAAAATATTTTCAACCTCAGCACCGCGCCATGAATAGATCGACTGATCGTCATCCCCAACGCAAGCAATATTGGAAACACCATCAGCTCGTTTGGCAAGGAGCCTGAGCCACATGTACTGGATCGTGTTGGTATCTTGGTACTCATCCACTAAAATATAGCGGAACATGCGGTGATACTGCTCAAGCACACTCGGCTGGCTGCGCAGGATTTCTACCATGTGCAGCATCAAATCTCCGAAATCGCAGGCATTGAGCGCGATGAGCCGGTCCTGATATGCCTTGTAAATAGAAACTGCGTGCCCGTTGGCGAAGTCCGTATTCTCAGCAACACCGACGCGATCAGGGGTTAATCCTCTGTCTTTCCAGCGCTGGATAATACCCATCAATTGGTTTGCGGGCCAACGCTTCGTGTCAAGCCGAAACGGCTCCATAACCTGCTTGAGAAGACGGATCTGATCATCCGTATCGATAATATTAAAGCCCGTTTGCAGGCCAACATACTCAGCATGACGGCGTAACATTCGTGCGCAAATCGCATGGAATGTTCCTAACCAAAGGCCTTCGACAGGCTCCCCCATCAAGACCTCAACACGCTCGCGCATTTCCTTGGCGGCCTTGTTGGTGAAGGTCACAGCGAGAATTTGGCGCGGATATGCCCGCCCGGTCAGCAGAATATGGGCGAAACGTGTCGTTAGAACGCGCGTCTTGCCTGTTCCCGCACCGGCGAGAATCAAGAGCGGCCCTTCGGTCGTTTCAATAGCTTTGCGCTGCTCTGGGTTGAGGCGCGTCAGATAATCAGGGAGGGGGGAAGAAAGATCTTGCGGCACAGAGGCAATATAGAGTGTGATGCTGGCATGGCCAACACTTATCCGACACCCCCTCTTACAAAGGGCACCGGGCCGCAAGGGCACCGAGCACGCATGAGGGCGCGCGTCATGAGCGCCGGTGCAGAAACATTGGCCGATTATGAATTACTTGAGATGCTGCTTTTTCTTGGTATAGCTCGGCGCGACACTAAGCCCCTTGCCAAAGGCTTGCTCTCCGAGTTCGGTAGTTTAATCAATGTCTTCCGCGCTCCGACTGTTGCCCTGCGTCAATTTGGCCTCAATGACGCAACAATCCGTGCCTTGCGTATGCCCGCGATTGGTGCCGAGCGCCTTGCCGCAGCTGAGCATAAAAAACATGTTACGCTCGGTGATTGGTCGCAGCTAACAACGTACCTTGAAAAGGGGCTTGAAGGGGCAAAACCGCAACAATGTCGTATATTATTTCTGGACAACCGAAATCGACTTCTGGCTGACGAAGCATCGCCGGACGAAAATAACCCAGACGCCCAACGCCGTGGCATTCTTCGAAGGGCACTTACGCTGAATGCCACAGCCTTGATCGGCCTTTTCGTCTACCCCACCGGAAAAGAAGATAATCTCAGCACAATAGCCCGCGCACTTACAAGCACAGCCCATAGTCTTGCCATCGCAGTGCACGACTTCCTAATAATTCAACCGGGCTCTACACCGCGCAGCATGCGCCAAGAGGGACGGCTGTAACAAAACCTCATGACCCTTCTCACCAAGGCTTTGCCTACAGAGGCGCTAAGCGCAGTAACGGACATTGACCTAGCCCTGACAACCGGTAGGGGCCGACATCTTTCAGACGAGGTATTGATCGCGGCTTTTATCGGCGCGATAACGGGGCGGCCCAATGATGATTTGTGCCACGCGCTCACAGTACGCTTCGCATCTCTAGCCAATGTTCTTTCGGCCAATGCGCGCGAACTTGAAAGTATGCATGATATTGGCACACATGTAGTGCCCATGCTTAAATTATTAAAAGAAGCATCAATTCGATATAATAAAGAACGAATACCTGATGAAGATATTCTCGATAACGAAGAAAAATTAATAGATTATTTAAGCGCACGTCTATCCCGCGAAAATATTGAGCAATTCCGTGTTTTATTTTTGAATGAAAAGAAAATCCTCATAAAGGATGAGGCTCAAGCTAGGGGCACTGTAAACCATACGCCCGTCTACCCCAGAGAAGTTGCACGTCGTGCGATGGAACTGGACGCCGCCGGCGTAATCCTTGTCCACAACCATCCCAGCGGCGACCCTACGCCTTCTGAAGCAGATTTAACCATGACAAGGCACGTCAAGACAGCCCTAGATGCCGTCGGGACCCAGCTGATCGACCATTTGATTATTGGAAATGGCGTACATGTCAGTTTTAGAAAACAGAAGCTTTTCTAGAAAAACAGCCAACCCTCGCTAGAAGGTTGGCTGCCAGAATACCTCTACTTCGGAAGAATGCTGCTCAACGCCAATTCACCTGGAAGCGCACCCTTCGGAAAAATCGTATTCACGTGCCCCATTTTACGGCCAACCCGGGCATCATTTTTCCCGTATAAGTGCAGCGCTGCACCCTCAGCCGCCAAAATTGACGGAACACGAGCCATATCGTCCGGACCAATCAAATTGTGCATGATTGCATCTGAATGGCGCGTCGCAGGTGGTAACGGCAGACCCGTCACCGCCCGAATATGCATCTCAAACTGGTCCACCAAGCACGCATTCATAGTCCAATGCCCGGAGTTGTGCGGGCGAGGGGCAATTTCGTTTACAAGCAATGTTCCATCAAATGCATGAAACATCTCTACGCCCATCAGCCCAACAAGAGCCAACTCCTCCGCTATTTTCGTAGCCATATTTTGAGCTTCGTAAGCCAAGGCAGGCTCAATAGGAGCGGGTGCTAGGGTAATATCTAATATTCCATCACGGTGGCGGTTTTCCACCGTATCGAAACACCTTACCTGACCATCCAAGCCCCGTGCGACCATCACACTAAGCTCGCGCGCAAAATCGATCTTTTTTTCCGCGACGAGTGGGTAGGGTAGGTCGGCCAATTCCGACAATTCTTCAGCATTAGCAACCCGGAACTGACCCTTGCCGTCGTAACCGAAACGGGTCGTCTTCAAAATTACCGGGAAACCGAAATCCGGCAGTTTCTCTAGGTCTTCTGGCCCGTTAATCACCAACCAAGGAGCCAGAGCCACGCCTGCTTTTGCTAGGCGCGTCTTTTCCAATATTCTATCTTGGCTCACTTGCAAGATTGCCCCGCTAGGCCTTACGGGGCGATAGTGCTCTAATAAAGCCAAACCCTCTGCGCTGACATTTTCAAACTCAAACGTCACAACGTCGCATTTTTCTGCGAACGCTTTCAGGGTGTCCGGATCATCGTAGGAGCCTATAGTAGCGGAAGCTGCAACCTCAATAGCAGGGCTTGTCGCCGCGGTATTGAGAATATGCACACGGTAGCCCAATCGAGCGGCAGCCATAGCAGACATACGCCCAAGTTGACCGCCACCGACGATGCCAATTGTCCGACCGGGCGGAAACACTTCAGCCGAGGCGCTCATTCTACCGGAACATCCCCAACAGCAGCCGTCTGGGTGGAGCGCCACGCATCCAATCGCGCGGCTAATTCTGGATCTGCCAACGATAGGATTGATGCCGCCAGAAGTCCGGCATTCTTTGCGCCAGCTTTGCCAATGGCCAGTGTACCAACTGGTACGCCGCCTGGCATTTGAACGATAGACAGCAGACTGTCCTGACCACGCAAAGCATGGCTTTCGACCGGCACGCCAAGGACCGGCAAACTGGTCCAAGCGGCGCACATACCGGGCAAGTGAGCCGCACCACCAGCTCCGGCAATAACAACGTGTAAGCCGCGGTCGCGTGCTGTGCGTGCATATTCCGCTAACCGGTCAGGCGTTCTATGCGCCGAGACAATGCGGCGCTCATGTGCAATGCCCAACATATCCAAGACATCGCATGCATGTTTCATGGTTTCCCAGTCAGACTGGCTTCCCATAATCACACCAACACGCACAGGAGTGTCAGCAACAAAGATTTCGGTCTTGTTTAGAGTCTGGCTCATGCTCAGGCGTAAACTTTTCTAATGAACGGCAGAGAAGGACGAAAACCTAGTTCTCAGGCAATATCGTCTGGAATAAGGCGGGTCTCAATCCACGAAATCTCATCTTTAAGCTGCAATTTACGCTTTTTAAGGCGGTGAATTTGCAGCTGATTAAGAGGGTGACTGATTAGCCGTTCAATAACCGTGTTCAAATCGCGATGCTCGCTCCGAAGTTCATGCAAGCGACGCAACATCAAACTATCATCTGTGATCACGGTATGCCCTCCTAACGCTTCATCAAATCATGAACGACGAGACACAAACTCTATCCAGAACAGAAAAACGGAGCCATGCCTAAGCTTGGCCCCGCTCGATAAATTTACTCTTCGTCGTTACGTACTGAAAACGCATCAACGACAGGCAGTGCCTGTCCTTCACGGGCCAAGCGATCATTTGCGGCAGCAACAGCTGCATTTAAGTCAGTCTGAGTGCATAGCCCCAGAATAACGGGGTCACGTGGCTTGATATTTGGGCTATTCCAGTGCTGACGGTCGCGCACCTTGATAATGGTATCTTTGGTAGTACCGAGCAATTTGACGATCTGCGTTTCAGCAAGCTGCGGGAACTGGCGCAGTACAAACGCAATCGCGTCGGGACGGTCATTGCGCTTGGCAACTGGCGTGTAGCGCGCGCCCTTGGCACGGCGTTTAACGGGGCTTGCAGCGGAAGAGATTTTTAAACGCGCGTCAGGGTTTGATTCGCAACGCTTGATCTCAAGTGCCGTTAACTGGTGATTTTTGACCGGGTCGTAACCGTTAATGCCAGCAGCAACTTCGCCGTCCGCGATCGCCTGCACCTCAAGAGGGTGCATTCCGCAAAATTCAGCGATCTGTATAAAAGTCAGGCCTGTTTTTTCGATCAGCCATACAGCTGTAGCTTTAGGCATCAGTGGCAGGGTCATGTCGTGCGTTCCTTCAGGGGGCGCTAGAGTGCCAGCAAACGCAGGCACCTAGCGGAAGACCCGGAGGGCAGACCCGCTCGGGAACATAATCGCGGCACCTGCAGGATGCACAGCGATAGTGTTTTCCCTATGGGCCAGTAGCCCTATGCAGGTCAAGCGTTAACGCACAACTTACCCCTGAAATACGCCAATTCTTGTAGTATCTAGGCAAAATGGGGTGGACGCGCACTCAGTAAGGCAAGGGCAGTAGACTATTCTTTTCATCGCCTGTTGAGAGTGGGATAATTTTCACCCTGCGCTCCTGCGGTAAAATCTGCTTTATTTTTATAGTAAGGAGGCCGTTAGCAAGTTGAGCTCCGGACACCTCACTATAAGGGCCGAGCGCAAAGCGTTTTTCAAACGAACGCATAGCTATGCCCCTATACATGAGAGTTGAGGTGTCAGTGTTCACTGCGCCTGCCCCCCTAATAATTAAGACATCTTCCTCATGCGTTACAGAGACGTCTTGCGGGGCAAAGCCTGCGAGTGCCATGGTTACAACATATTCGGACTGTCCGGTCTTTTCGATATTGTATGGCGGGTAGCTGACATTCTTCTTTGCACTCCCCAAAGCACAGTTCGCTAAGTGGGCAAAGTGGTCAAACCCTATTGCGCTTCGCAGCAAGGGTGAAAAATCGTAATTCATGGAACCTCCTATCTGGCAGGCTTGGCTTACGTCACAGCCCCAAAGCGGCGGCCGGACTTCCAAAGCATTGTGAATTGACCTGCATCAGCAGCGTCAGCCACAGTTTCGAGATAGGAAAAAAAATCGCCCCTACAAGAGGGGCGATCGAAAAGCTCGTAAGCTTATTACTTGCGTGTGCCGATACCAGCAAAACGCTTGTTGAACTTGGCAACCTGACCACCTGTGTCAAGCATACGCTGAACGCCCGTCCATGCTGGATGAGACTTGGGGTCAACGTCGAGGCGCAGCGTTGCACCTGGCTTGCCGTAGCAAGAACGTGTCTTGTACTCGGTGCCATCTGTCTGGATGACGGTGATTTCGTGGTAGTCGGGGTGGATGTCGGACTTCATGATTTCTCACTCCATAACGTAATGCCCCGATACCGACCGGAGCGACTTAGTTGGGCCATATAACGGAATTGTTCGTCAGATGAAAGAAGAGTTTTCTGCGTTTTTTCGTATCTTTTGCGGATAATGCCATTCTCTTTTAAGAAACCATGATGCTTTCGTACCGTTCCAATGCGAACACCCTTAAATTTAGGAGAGTCAATTGAGCGATTCCAAGCACGCCATTCACACACCGGGCTGGGTAGGCGATTTTCAAAAATTCATCATGCGCGGCAATGTCCTTGATCTCGCGATCGGTGTTGTCGTCGGTGCTGCGTTTACAGCTATCGTCAACAGCGCGGTTAAAGACCTTATTACACCAATCATCGGCCTCTTGACCGGCGGCGTAGATTTCAGCAACATTTTCGTCACGCTCAAAGGCCAGCATTTCGCTACTCTGGAAGAAGCTCAAAAAGCTGGCGCCGTCACACTGAACATCGGCGTTTTCCTGAACGCTGTTATTCAGTTCCTGATCATCGCCTTCTTTGTTTTCTGGGTCATCCGTATCATTGGCAAGCTCTACCGCAAGAAGGAAGAAGCACCTGCAGCACCACCAGCACCAAGCAAAGAAGCTGTCCTGCTTACCGAAATTCGGGACCTGCTCGCAAACCGCTAAGAGCGTCTGAATGGATTGGGCGTTTTCTTGCCGCAAGGGTCTTACCCTTGCGGCTATTCTTGTTTTTGGGCCTGCATCTTTGTCAGGGTGTTCTGACCTACAAACACGCTACCAATCTATAAGCACATCGCCAAATGCGCCCCTCTATACCTATCTTATTATTCACGGCATGGCCCGTGGTGCCTTAATGTCAGGGCAAATTCAGCCTAAAGATCTAACCGACCTCATCGCGCTGGACCACAAAGCTCAAAGCGCAGTAATGAGGGCGCTGCAAACCCACATACAAAAACATGATATGAAGCCGGGTCAGGCTGATACAGATGCGGACACGGCACTATCGGCATTCTTAGCTTACGTTTCACGCTGATATGCTGCGCCAAGCAGCATCAAAAAAGGCCGCCTCTCATAAAGAGAAGCGGCCTTTTCTTTACGTTTGAAAACTCAAACTGTCACTCGCCTGAAGGGCGCAGTCTATTTTTGCCCAAAAGCAGCAAAAGCGGCGCCGCAATAAAAATTGACGATGACGTACCGACGACGATGCCAAAGAGCATGACTGTAGCAAAACCCGTAAGCGTGCTGCCGCCAAACAGCGCCAATGGAAGGGCCGCAAGGAAAACCGTCATAGACGTTCCAAGCGTTCTGTTTAGTGTCTCGTTAATTGACAAGTCCAACACTTCACGCAGCGGCATTGTCCGGTATTTGCGCAAATTTTCACGTATCCGGTCATACACAACGACTTTATCGTTGGTCGAGTAGCCCAGAATAGTGAGTAATGCAGCGACCATAACCAAGTCGAACTCAAAGCGCGTAATCGCTAAAAAACCGACTGTCTTGGTAAGGTCCAGGATCAATGTCAGCACCGCACTGATTGCAAACTCGCGCTCAAAGCGTACCCATATGTAAACGAGAATCATCGCAAGGCTCAGGCCCAGAGCCAGGAGACCATTGCGAAACAACTCATGGGACACAGAGGCGCCAACTGCATCTGCACGTTGAATCTGCGTGCCGGGAGCAGCTTTAGACAGCGTATCCTTGACCCGGTCTACGACCTGTTGCGTACGCGCTTCCCGGTCTGCCCCTTCTGGAGCACTCACCGATATACGTACGTCTCGATCAGAACCAAATGCCTGAACCGCGTCGGGGTGAATACCGGCCTGATCCAACGCAGCACGCAACTGGTTGATATTTGCAGGCGCTGCAGTTTGGGCCTCAACAACAATCCCACCGCGAAAATCCAACCCGAGCTTTAGACCGGGTTGGAAAAACAGGAGCAATGATGCAACCGAAAGTACCGCCGAAACGACCAAACCCATGTGGCGCCCGCGCATAAACGCAATGCGTCGGTCATCTCGGACAAAACGAAAAAGAGGACGAGAGAGCATGGCGTTCAGACCGGCAATTTAGAGGGACGGGTCACGGCATACCACCGCACAATTAACAACCGTGAGAATACCAAGGTTGTGAACAGCGTTGTGGCAATACCAATCGTGATTGTCAGAGCAAAGTTCTTAACCGGGCCCGTACCAAAAACGAACAGCATAACGTGAGCGAGAAAAGCCGTCGCATTACTGTCGATAATGGTGCCTGTTGCCCGATCAAAACCAGCCTGCAGTGCTTGCAAGACACCCCGGCCACGCTGCACTTCTTCACGGATACGCTCGTTGATTAGGATATTGGCGTCAACGGCCATACCCAGTGTCAGGAGCATCCCTGCCATACCTGGCAGCGTCAGCGTCGCTTGGAACAAAGACAGAATGCCCACCATCAATACCAGGTTGGCTAGCAGCGCGATGTCAGCATAAAGGCCAAAACGGGCATAGAACAGCACCATAAAGACGACAACTAGGACAAACCCTGCTGCAAGGCTGATAACACCCGCATGAATGGAAGCAGCCCCCAAACTTGGCCCGATACTACGCTGCTCAATCACGGCCAACGGCGCCGGAAGTGCGCCAGCGCGCAACAGCAACGCAAGGTCAGAAGCGCTTCTGGCATCAAAGCCTCCGGTGATCTGGCCGCTACCTGCTGTTATCGGGTTAATGATATTCGGCGCTTCAATAACTTTGTTATCGAGCACAATTGCGAAACGACGACCAACATTCGCTCTTGTAACATTACCAAAAGCGCTAGCACCGGTGCTGTTCAACTGGAACGTAACCGCCCATCCGCCAGATTGTTGGTCAATAACAGCACCGGCATTGGTTAAGTCGGTACCATCAACATCAACATGATCTTGCACAGCCAGCTGCGTGTGGGTGCTGATGTCTTCCAACATCGTTGAACCGGGCGATGCAGCAGTTGGGTTCGGTGCCAAAAGACGGAACGTCAGGCGAGCCGTCGTACCCAGAAGGGTTTTAATGCGCTCAGGGTCAGAGACACCCGGCAGTTCAACAACAATCCGGTCATCACCCTCACGGGCGATACTTGGATCGATAGCGCCCGTCGCATCTATACGGCGTCGAACAATTTCAATCGATTGCGCGACTGCGTCTCGTGCACGAGCCAGCATTGCATCATGCTGGAGCACCAAATCAACACGTTCGCCTGTCGCTGCAACTTCAAATTCATTGGGTACAGCCGTAGGAACGGACTTCAAAGCTGCGAGAACAGCATCCCGCTCAGAATCAGCACGCAGCGTAAAGCTCAAACGCTGAGTGCTGTCATCACGCACGAAGTCCTTGTAACCCAGTCCATGATCCAACAGCGTCTGGCGCGTCTGATCCTGCAGACTAAGCAAACGGTCATGCTCCAACGACTTTAAGTCAAGTTGCAGCAGCAGATAGGAGCCACCCTTCAAATCCAACCCAAGGTGAATCTGTCTCCAGGGCAGGGACGATGAAGGAGCTTTGAGGAAATTAGGCAAGCAAAGCAGAACGCCAAGCAGGCAGACACCTGCGACGCCGAGCAATCTTAGCCGACTATAGTACATCATGACGGAGCGGGACGTCCTCGGCTGAATTAGGTCAACGAATTCAAATATGCGGCAGAGCCACGGTACATGGCCGGGACCATGCCTATTCTCACCACACGATGCAACCTTTCTGCACGCTTGTCAGCCCATGTGCTATACGGAAACCTCTACGACTGTTAGTCGTATTGTGCATGATGAGAGTAGGCATGAACACAAAACGACAACTCAGAGTTGGTATAATTGGGGCAGGGCATTTCGGGCGTTTCCATGCCTTGAAAGCAGCCGCAAACCCGCGGGAGCTCCTTGTGGGCCTTTACGACCCAGACCCTTCACGTGCTGCACTCGTAGCCGGTGAAGCAGGTTGTGCCCCGGCAGCAACCCTCGAAGACCTCCTCTCAAATGTGGAGGCCGTCATTGTCGCGGCTCCAGCCGAGTACCACTACGCTCTGGCCTCGCAAGCGTTAGACGCCGGAAAACACGTTCTTGTAGAAAAACCGATCGCCGCAACGCGGGAGGAGGCTCAAAAGCTTGCAGCCTGCGCTCTCAAGAATCAAAAAATTCTGCAGGTTGGACATTTGCTCCGCTATTCCGCCGAGCATCGCGCCATCACCGAACGTATCACGGCGCCACTCTACATAGAGGCGACACGTATTGCGCCTTACAAACCAAGAGGCACAGACGTTTCCGTTATTCTAGACTTGATGATCCACGACCTCGACTTGGTTTTGGCCATCGTCGATAGCCCCATAGCCAGCATAGACGCCATCGGCGCGGCGGTCTCCAGCCCTCATGAAGACATTGCCAATGCTCGCGTTCGATTCGAAAATGGCTGCGTTGCGACGATAACAGCCAGCCGTATCTCGCTCAAAACAGAACGCCGTATGCGCATCTTCTCGCAAGAAGGATATCTATCCGCCGATTTCATGGAGCGAAAACTAAGCTTCATTAGTCGCGAACGTGGGCTGCCATTACCCGGAACGGGAGGGTACCGACGGGAGGCAACATCGTGGAAAGACCACGATAACCTCTCCGCTGAGCACGATGCATTCGCTGCCTCATGCTTGGACGGTGCCCCCGTTCTGGTAGATGCTGAAGCCGGGATCCGCGCACTTGATGCTGCATTGCGCGTGACTGAAAGCATCACAGAAGCACGTAAAACAATGGAGCTTTCTGGCCTGATCAAACTCTGAAGCCAGCTTTAACTGGCTTCCAGTTCTTCTTTTTTCATTTCCAGTTCAAGCCACTGCTCTTCCGCAGCAACGAGTTCGTCTTCAACGTTTTGCAGTCGTGCCGTGGCTTTTTCAAAGCTTTTAGGGTCACGGCTGTACAAAGTTGGGTCTGCCAATACCTCACGCAATTTTAGGGCTTCAGCCTCTAATTTAGCCATTTGACCGGGCAGCAATTCCAAAGCGCGCTTATCTTTGTAACTGAGCTTTGTCTGCTTTTTTTCGGTTTTTACAGCTTTTTTGTCCGAACTATCGGCATATTCTTTCGCTATAGGCTCCCGCCCAGATGGTGCTTTTCCACCACGCTGAGCCAGCATGTCCGAGTAGCCACCGGCATATTCAATCCAGCGCCCATCACCCTCTGAAACCAGCACTGACCCAGCAACCCGGTCTAAAAAGTCACGGTCATGGCTTACGAGCAAAACGGTGCCCGCGTAATCGGTCAGCATGTCTTGCAGCAAATCAAGCGTTTCGAGGTCAAGATCATTTGTCGGCTCGTCAAGCACCATCAAATTGGATGGCTTTGCCAAGGCGCATGCCAAAGCCAAGCGTCCGCGCTCTCCGCCGGAGAGTCTACCAACTGGGGTGCGGGCCTGCTCAGGCCGGAACAAGAAGTCTTTCATATAACCAATAACGTGACGGCGCTCAGTACCCACTTGGACTATCTCACCGTGGCCACCAGTTAACGTATCCGCAAGCGTTGCATTGGGATCAAGAGCTTCACGCTGCTGATCCAGCGTTACCATTTCAATAGACGGGCCAACCCATACTTTACCTTCTTGCGGGGCAAGGCGGCCCGTCAAAAGACGAATAAGCGTTGTTTTACCGGCACCATTGGCGCCAACCAGCCCTAAGCGATCCCCTCGCATCAAGCGCAAATCGAGATCACGTACCAACTCTCGATCACCGAAACGCCAGTTAATGCCCTCGGCAGAAATAGCAATTTTACCGCCGGACTCAGCCTCACTTGCATCCATACGCAGTGAGCCATTGCCGCGCGCGGAAACTTCACGCCGTTTTTCTCTAAGTGCTGCCAGTTCTGCAACACGCCGTACGTTGCGCTTTCTACGTGCTGTTACGCCGTAGCGCATCCAGTCTTCTTCACGCGCAATTTCACGATCGAGCTTGTGAGCATCGCGCTCTTCTTGCTCAAGGACTTCTTCACGCCACTCTTCGTAACGCGCAAAGCCTTGCTCTAACCGTCTTGTTTGCCCTCGCTCAAGCCATACTACACTTCGAGACAACGTCTCCAGCAAGCGCCTATCATGGCTAATCACAATCATCGCACAACGAGATGCTAAAAGTTCGCGCTCAAGCCATGAAATAGTCGGGAGGTCTAAATGGTTGGTTGGTTCGTCCAACAGCAACAGATCTGGCTCTTCTGCCAAAGCGCGCGCCAATGCACAGCGCCTGACTTCACCGCCCGACAAACTGGCACAGGACTCATCGCCCGTTAGCCCCAGTTCGGCCAGCATTGCGCGTGCCCTGTAGCTTTCAGTTTCATCTAAATTCGCAGCAACACAATCAAACGTCGTAGCAAACGACGAGAAATCAGGCTCCTGCGCGAGGTAGTGCACTCTGACGCCCGGTTGAGTAAACACCGTGCCGCTATCAGGCTGCAAAACACCCGATGCCATTTTCAATAGGGTTGATTTACCCGAGCCGTTACGACCGACCAAGCATACACGCTCCCCGGGACCGACGCTGAGTTCGGCTCCATCGAGAAGCGGGCGGCCGCCCAAGGTGAAAGTGATGTTTTGGAGATGAAGGATTGGTGCAGACATGACTGTCTATGTGTCTTAGCACCTACGTTCCTGCAAGAGCGATATTGCAAGAACGAATTAAACGACCAAAGAACCGCCCGTTACTGCTTGATATGTCGCCACTGAAAGCGCCATCGGCTCGAAGGGTTTCGTAATCACGAAGGAGGGCTCTTGCGATTCTCCTGTCAGCAACCGTTCTGGATAGGCTGTAACAAAAATTACCGGCGCTTTATGAGCTTCCAAAATACGGCGGACAGCATGCATACCGTCGCCCCCTACGCCCAAATTGATATCTGCTAGAATGAGCCCGGGTTTTGTTTCTTCTGCCAAACGCACAGCATCAGCCTCACAATGCGCGACACCTACAACCCTGTGCCCACAACGCTCGACCAAGCCCTGAATATCAAGAGCAATAATAGCTTCATCTTCAATGATTAGAACATCTGTGTGCGTATTCTTTTCTAGGATGTCCTGCGCATCATGGAATATCGCTTCTGCATGCGTCGTATCAAGATTGAGTATCTGGGTAGAGAGGGCAAAACTTTGCCCCTCAAGAAAGACCAACAACATTAGTGCACGTTGGTTCAGCGTAAGGCCATCTTGATCTTGGGTCTTGAAAAGTCTGGTCAAATGTCGGTAAAATTTTCCCCGAACATTGATAGCTTCGTCTTCATCTTGGGAGGCTTCTTGCAATGCTGTAGCGACCAGAGCATCTCCAGCCTGCTGGTTTCCGGTAAGCGCCCGCGCGTATCGGCGTGCATAGGGAAGGGCTGCAATCAACTCGTTACGCGAAGCAGACGGCATTCAAAACTCCCTGAAGACCTCCTCGCATCGTGTTTGAGATCTTCATCCAGAAATACAATGCAATGCCACCACAATTCTGTAAGATAGCTTTGCCTAGCACACTAATGACACAAACTAATGCTTAGACAAATATTAAAAAACAAGAAGGAAAACAATTCTCTTTGATCCAGTCGAGAAGGTTTCAGTCATAAAATATTTTTTTAGCTCATTTTTGTCTCATATTACGGGATTAATCCCTAAGAATGGTTGGGAAAAATGTTTCCTGACGGAGGCCTGATGAAAAACCAAATGGATGATTTTCATCACAATCTTATCGGCGAGCTATCAAACCTGCGTGCCTTCGCACGCTTCCTGACACGCACCCCGTCCACGGCCGATGATTTGGTTCAAGACACTATCACCCGGGCACTCAACGCGCGCGAACAGTACAATACCGACGCTTCCATGAAATCGTGGCTTTTCACAATCCAAAGAAATATCTTCTACGAGCAATACAGAAGGCGCTCCAAAGAAAAAGAAATTATGGAGAGCCTCACGCAAGACCAAGTGCATTTGCAAAAAAACGATCACTCCCACTCAGGGGAGGACGACATTAACGATCTCAGCAGCATGCTGTGGCAGCTTCCCGAAATTTTACGAGAAGCAATTATACTGGTAGGCGCCCAAGAGCTTACTTACGAAGAAGCAGCCGAAATCTGCTGCATACCACTTGGCACAATGAAAGCGCGTGTTTCTCGCGCTCGCAACCAACTTAATGATCTCAGAAACGCCTCTTTGGTGGCTGCTCAAAAATAAAAATTTTTCCCCATGCAACGATCGCGCGTCCTCGTTCATCTCCTTAAGCAAAGATAGAACTTTCTATCCTCAAGGGAAGATCACCATGACGTTTCACGATCAACTGATCCAAATCACGCCTAAACTTCGTGTCCAAGCTTTTGCGCTCACACGCAACAGAGCTGCGGCAGAAGATCTCGTACAAGACGCGATTTGCAACGCCTTGGCCGCCCAGCATAGCTTTATTCCCGGTACAAATTTCTCCGCTTGGATTCATCGTATCCTTCGCAACCGTTTTATTTCTGATCTGCGCAAGAGACGTGACACAACAGATATAGAAGACGTGCCAGCCTCGACCTTCGCGAGCGCAGCCTCCCACGAGGACACTCTCGCGCTCAAAGATCTTTCACTGGCGCTTACTCATCTACCGCACGACCAACGTGAAGCACTTGTAATGGTCGTCATACACGGGATGAGCTACGAAGACCTTGCCGAAGCCACTAACTGCGCAGTCGGTACAGCTAAAAGCCGAGTATTTAGAGCACGCCGCCAGCTAGAAGCTTGGATGACAGGTGATTTACCTGCAAATGACAAGCTAAGAATGAAAGTTCAGGAGCTGAGAGAGAAGCTCAAAAGCGAGAGCAGGCAGAAAACAGGTATCAGGGCTTTGTGAGTACTCCACAAAGCTCAGACCTATGATTTTTTTTAATCCTACAACTGTTTAATATTAACCTTTGGGTATACGTTTTGCTAAATACTATTCATAAAGAAAGGCGAAGTTTTAAAAAAATCGGCGTACGATTCAACGAAACCAAACCCTCGTTAGTCTGTTATCCCTTAGTAGATGCACCGTTTGTAACCCCACCAGTAGAGGCCCTTTTAGGAACGATGAACGGTAGCAACGAAAACCGTCAATCTTCAAAGAACAGCGAAAAGGAGACATCTGACATGCAAGATGAAGCTCCGTTCAATGTATGGCTCAGCCGAGGTCTTCACAGACTCTTTGACGATATTGCTAACGAGCCAATACCAGACGAGCTCCTCAAGCTCATCCAAAACGATAAGAACATTAAGTAGTCAGCAGAGGCGGTTTAAATTTTTAGAGCCCTTCCAAAATTCTTCCTTGCCCGCCTCTGGAACACAGTCAATGCGCGCGTGCTGTTGCTCATAACATCGGCCACGCTTCCGCTTGCCATAATATCCGTCAGCATTTCTTGGAATAAGTATAACGAAAGCCTCGAAGCCCCCAAAAACGAGGCGTTCAGACAGGCCCAAGAAGCGCTCGTAACCGTAACGCGGGACATAAACCAAACACAGCGCGCAGCTGAATTTTTTTCCAAATATCCATACGATCCATCTTTTTCACATAATTTCTTTCAAATGCTGGACCAAGCATCCAACGGAAACTTCTGCTTAATTTCTATTTTTGATGCTGAAGGACAAATCGTATTTTCTGAAAAAACCGTGAAGAAAAATCAATGCGCCTACATCAATCCATCTACGTTACCAAACGATAGACCGAATTTCATTGATGAAGGCCAGAACATTATTCAAGTCGATAATAATATATTTGTATCAAATACAATAAAATTTAAAAAAGACGATTTTAGAAAATACTATATAAAAATATATAGAAATATAACTAATGATCTTTTTACATCAAATAATACACATTACTACTTTATATCTAGGAAAAATAAATCACTTAATGAATCCATTGATTATATATCCCCTATAATAAGTGAAACTGAATCTTTAAAGGTAAAAAAACTAATTGAAGAGGGCATAGAAAAGAAAAATATTATTCAAAAATATGATAGTCTTTATTTACAAAAAGTACTCGGAAATACATGGATGCTAACAACAAATTATTGGGGAGAACAAAAAAGAACGAGTCAATATATACTTCTTTTTGATATATCTCTTATTTTTGGCGTTATCGCTATTGAATTGATGATCATCGCTGTATGCTCCAGAGAATATTTGGTCGAGCCACTCGAATATCTAGCTCTTGCTGTCGCGCAATGGCGTAATGGCGCAGAGTTTTCACCCAATCGCAAAAATGACGTTCCGCTAGAAGTACGACAACTTGAGAGAGCCTTCCTGCGCGCCACGCGCCATCTCAAACTGCGCGAAACAGAACTTAAAAACGCTGCTCAGCGGCAGGAACACCTCATTCATGAAATCCATCATCGAGTGAAAAATAACCTTCAGGTTATCGCTTCACTTCTAAACCTGCATGCCAACCAAATTAAATCCCCAGAGGTGCAGGGGGAATTTCGTCGTGTCCGGGACCGCGTTCAGGCACTTTCGTCTCTCCATCACCATTTATACGACAACCCGGAACTGACCACTTTAAGGGCCAATATTTTCATACCAGAAATCGCGCAAAATGTTCTTATGTCACATGGCCCGGCAAGCACCGCTCACATCGACATTAAGCTCGATATTGACGATGTTCTCATTCCTCAATCTCAATCTGTCCCCGTGACCCTCATTATTACAGAAATTCTCAGCAACTCTTTACGCTACGCTTTCCCGTCAAATCAAAGGGGAATAATTTGTATATCCCTTAAAAAACAAGAAACTACGAACGGCGAAAGCCGCGTACTTCTCACTTTGAGTGATGACGGCGTAGGGATTGCGTCAGAAAAGAACTCTCAACCTAATCAGCAACCCTTAAGCGGCATAGGCAGGCAACTCATACGGGGCTTTGCTCGTCAATTGCGTGCTGAACTGATAATACGACACGATACCGGAACAATCTACAGCCTAAGTTTTGCGTTGGATCCAGTCGAACCCACACCTTCTGCCTTAGCTGAGCGCGTGTTGAACTCTTAAAATGCCACCTATGATAGATATAACAATAAAAAGCCTTTCACTCTGCAAATTAGGCTGTCTGCTTTCACAGCATGCGCCTATATGATCAAAAACTATGAGAGGCGATAAATCCATAACGAAACGCTGGACCAGAGCGCAGGGCAAAGCAAACCGCGTTCAAACAGCAGCCTGTACAGGCCTTGGTGTCTTGGCAACCTTTGTCGCAATAGGGCAGGGGTGGGCGCTGGCATCCACAATAACCGCCGTTCTGACACAGACTTACTCTAAGGCTGGTCCGTGGATCGGTGTATATCTTGCCTTGGCTGTTTCCCGCACGGTTTTAGCGTTTTTACAGGACATCGCCGCCATACGCGCGGGAGCATCTGCAAGACGCCGCATCTTGGGTGAAGTTTTGCAAAGGGTCATCAACAGTGGCCCCGGCATCCTACGCACACAGCATAGCGCCACCATCGCTGGCCTGATTGTTGACCGTATCCAAGCTCTAGACGGTTACTTCGCACGCTGGGTTCCAGCATCGGCCTTATGGCTCATTTTGCAGTGGCTAGTCGTGCTATGCGTTTACGTGAAAAACCACCAAGCTGGCCTTATCCTTGCCCTATGCTGCCTGTCTCTCCCGGTTTTTCAGGCAGTTTTTGGCATTGCAACCGGCATTGAATCACGACGTCAATTTATCGCCATGACCCGTTTGCAGACCCGTTTCTTGGATCGTGTAAAGGGCATCGCGACTATTGTGTTATCCGGAGCAACAGAGCGTGAGGCGCAGGCACTAGCACAAGGTGCAGAAGAGTTGCGCGGCAGAACGATGAGAGTGCTGAGAATAGCATTCATAGCGTCTGCAACAACTGACATCGCATTAGTTGCTGCCTTAGTACTCATTGTTGTGACGCAAGCACATTCCCTCTCGCTTAATGCCCCATCCAGCACGCTCACCTCGGCCCTTTTCGCCATTCTAATGGTGCCTGAAGCCTTCGCACCCTTTAGGGTTCTGTCTGCCGCGTATCAGGACCAAGCCCACGCAACAGCTGCAGCCGAAGCTATGCACAAACTCCCAGATGCTGAAACCACGCAGCGTACCCAGAAGCAGCTCCTCTCATCTGACCAGCGCTGCCTGCTTACAGTAGATAACGTCAGCTTTGCATGGGCCGATGGGCTAAAGCCAGTTTTCCAAGATTTAAGCTTCTCACTCCGCCCTGGAGAGATGTTGATTTTGGAAGGTGAAAGCGGTGCTGGCAAATCAACTTTGCTGGAGCTGCTACTCGGCTTTATCGCCCCTCAAAGTGGCAGAGTGTTGATCAATGGCATTGACCTGCAAAATTTGGCACCGAGAGATGTTTCAAATGCCATTACATGGATCGGCCAAAAGCCCGTCCTTTTTGCTGGCACAATACGCGACAACATCATGTTTGCGCGCCCCGATGCCTCAGAAGAGGACCTCAACAACGCACTCAACCTCTCCGCGGTGGAGCAGTACCTCCCCACATTACCCAAAGGTTTGGATACGCAAATAGGTGAGGGAGGCCATGGCCTTTCTGGTGGCCAAGCTCAACGTGTCGCTATCGCTCGCGCATACCTAAAAAATGCTCCAATTCTGCTGCTTGATGAGCCAACAGCACATCTGGATCCTGCAACAGAACTCGACATTCTAGAGAGCCTCAAGCGCCTGAGCAGCAACCGAACCGTCATCATGTCCACGCACTCAAAACAAGGAAAAGACCTTTCAAACAAGCATCTTCTCCTTGGTAACGGGCAAGCTCAACTCATTCAGGATGGAAAGGCGTAAGAAAACAATGTCATCTCCTACGTCTTCACCCCTTTCTCGTATTATTCGCCTCTGGCAGCCCCATTACGGCCGTCTTATCATCGGCCTAATACTGGCGGAGTTAGCCGTATGCGCTGGCCTCATTATGATGGGGCAAGCAGGCGCACACATTACGGCAGCCGCCATTGGCGTCACCGCTGGTTCTCTGCTCTTACAAATTGCAGGCACTAGCCAAATCATTCTCCGCTATGCCGACCGATACAGTACCCATGACGCGATGTTTCGGGCTCTGGCGGATTTGCGCGTGTGGTTTTACAGACGCTTGGCCCGTGGCGCAGCAGCTGGTCTCGGCTTTCAACGCTCGGGAGACCTCCTGTCTCGTTTAGTCGGCGATATTCAAACGCTTGATAATCTTTATCTGCGTATTTTAATCCCACTCGCCTCAGCCGTGCTAACACTGCCCCTAACAGCATATGTATGGCTCCAAGCCAGCATACCAGCAGGTATAGCGGTTACAATTCTCTTCGCAGCAGCGGCGTTCTTCTTGCCTTTCCTTGCTACGCGCCAAGCTAAAACGCTTGGTCCGGCCATCTTGAAAGCAGAATCTGAGCTCCGCATCGCCGCTCTAGATTTGACGACAGGCCTGCGTGAAGCTCGCGCCTTCGGAGCAGAGGACATTTTGGCCGGGCGCGTTACAGATCGGCAAAATACCCTCATCAAACACCAACATGCGCTGCATTTTCGCATGGCGATCATGCAGGCCTGCTCACGGCTTCTAGGGCAGTTGGGCATTGCGATACTACTCTGCACATTGGCTCAAATTGTTTTCAAAAGCAGCGCTCCTGTTCTGGCAGTAACGGCGCTTTTTGTCGCTCTTCTGGCTTTCGAGAATGTCACCGGCCTTTCAAAAGCTGGTCTTTTGACAGGCCAAGTTACGCATGCGGCTGAACGAATTATGGCAGTTGCAGATCAAACACATGCCGATGCAGCATCACCCGCGGAACTACCGATTGGCCGTGAACTTGAACTGCGCGAAGTATCTTTCCAGTGGACTGCGCAGAGCCCCTACATTCTTAAGCAAGCAAACGTAACACTACGTCATGGAGAAAAAATAGCGCTCATCGCGCCTTCAGGGAGCGGAAAGTCGAGCTTGGCAGCACTTCTCCTCAAAGTAGCACAGCCAAATTCAGGCAAAATTCTCCTCGGTGGCACCGATATCGCAACCCTGTCTGACGACGATGTCAGGAGCCAGATTGCATGGCTTTCACAGGCAAGCCATTTGTTTGACGATACAGTGCGCGGCAATCTGCTTCTTGGACGCACTGACCTCAGCGACGATGCCTTGTGGGACGCCCTGGAGCGCGCCCATATCGCATCGACTATCCGAGACTTGCCCGAAGGTTTAGACACATGGATTGGAGAAAGCGGCTCTAAACTCTCTGGTGGACAGGGAAGACGTATAGCCCTAGCGCGGGTTCTTCTGTCTAACGCTCCTATTCTGATCTTGGACGAACCAGCAACAGGGCTTGATGCTGATACGGAACGCTCTTTTCTTGAGACGCTCAATGAACTGGATGACCAGCGCAGCATTATCCTCATTGCTCATCGCCTCACTGGCGTGGAGCGCTTAGACCGTATCTGGACATTACAGAATGGACAGATCATATCTCAAGCTAGTTGACCGCGACGCAGGGACAAGGCACGAAGTGCCTGCACGATGGTAGAGAACACCGCACCCTCAAAATGAGGCATATAAACATGGTCCGTACTTTGATGTCTTCTCGTCGTTTTCTGGCACGTTCTTTTTTGCCAGCATTCGCACTCACCGCCGCACTAAGCGCTTGCTCAACCGGCGACCGTGACAGCTATGTCGTTTTCTTTGACCGCGAAGACGCCGTCATGAGCACGACTGGTCAAGCCATTGTCGCTAAAGCAGCCCATGCTGCGCTTAAAGAAAATGCGTCAAACATTCGGGTAGCAGGTTCATCGGGCCAATCCGGAGACCCCGATACCCTTAAGCAACTGGCAAGTGACCGTGCAAAAACCGTCGCTGCTCAGCTGGCTGCCGATGGAATTGACACTTCTAAAATCACCATAACCACAGACACAACAACGGATGTCGACGCGTCCCATGTAGCTTACCGTCGCGTTTCCATCACGATCACTCCCGGCCTGTAATTCCCGGACGACTCTGTGACGGATACTGCCTCTCTTCCAACGCCAGAAACAATTCTTAAAGACGTTTTTGGTTTTAATGCCTTTCGAGGGTTGCAAGGAGAGGCGGTAGAAACCGTCATGAACGGTGAGGACGTCATGGTCCTCATGCCGACAGGCGGCGGAAAAAGCCTGTGCTATCAGGTTCCGGCGTTATGCCGTAACGGCATGGGGATTGTTGTCTCGCCATTGATCGCGCTCATGGATGATCAGGTTGCTGGCCTGAGGCAGCTTGGCGTCCGTGCCGCTGCACTACATTCAGAGCTTGAACAACAGGACAAAGAGCAACTGCACCAAGATCTAAGATCTGGCCAAGTTGATATTCTCTACATCTCCCCTGAGCGCTTACTTCAGCCTGCTACCAGCGCCTTTCTGGCGCGCTACACAATCTCTCTCATTGCTATTGATGAAGCGCATTGCGTTTCCGCTTGGGGCCACGAGTTTCGGCCAGAATACCGCGGGCTTGCCTCCTTGCCCGAGCTCTTCCCCAACGTACCTCGCATGGCACTCACGGCTACAGCAGACCCACGCACCAGAGATGACCTGCTTAATGTATTGGGAATGCCAAATGCTAAGGTGCTGCTGGCCAGCTTCCATCGACCTAACCTTTTCGTAGAAGCCCAACCAAAGGGTGGGGAAACCAAACAGCTCTTAGAAACGCTGGATAATCACAAGCACGGTGCTTCAATTGTATATTGTGGCAGCCGTAATAAAACAGAACGCGTCGCCAAAACCCTACGCGATAAGGGGCTGACAGCTTTACCTTTCCATGCAGGCTTATCACCTGTCGAAAAACGAGCAGCGCTTCATCGTTTCCGGTCCGGCGAGGACATGGTGATTGTGGCGACGATTGCTTTTGGTATGGGTATCGACCGCCCAGACGTACGCTGTGTTGTGCATCTGGATATGCCTTCTTCACCCGAGGCATACTATCAGCAGATCGGGCGCGCCGGCCGCGATGGAGAGCGCTCAGACACGCTCCTGCTATATGGCGGTGAGGATATGGCCAGAGCCCGCCATTGGCTTGATCAGTCTTCCGCCCCCGAACAAGAAAAACGCATCATGCAATCCCGGCTCGAAAGCATGATTGCACTGACAGAGACTACAGGGTGCCGGACCAGGGCACTACTTTCGTGTTTTGATGAACACATGAGCGAGCCATGCGGCCATTGTGATAACTGCATTGACCCCGTTTCAACATTTGACGGAACACAAGCAGCCCAAAAAGTCTTATCCGCAATCTACCGGACCGAACAACGCTTCGGCGCCATACAAATTGCTAATGTATTACGCGGCAAACTTAACGAAACCATAGAGCGGAACGCCTTCAACACCCTAAGCGTATTCGGGATTGGCAAAGACCAAAGCGAAGCTTGGTGGCGGGCAGTCATTCGGCAGTTAATCGCCCGCGGAGCCATTCACATGCATGGTGAGCACGGGGCTCTTGGGCTAACGACCGAAATCGCCCGGCCAATTCTAAGAGGAGAAGAGCGTATCCTTCTCCGCCAAGATCAAAAGCGAGCCTTGGGTCACAACACATCCGAGCCGGTTATTGATACCTTGCCCGATCACGCTCGCCCAGTTTTCAGCGCATTGCGCCAATGGCGCTTGGCAGAAGCACGCGAGCAAGAAATACCACCCTACGTCATTTTTCACGATACAGTGCTCAAAGAGATTGCTCTAGCAAACCCCAAAGACCGCCTTGCCCTCTCGCAGATTAAAGGGGTTGGCGGCTCTAAGCTTGAGCGCTACGGCGCGGCAGTGCTCGCTACACTCGAAGAGCAAGCGAGTTAAAGCAGTATTAACGAACGACTGTGAAATCGGCCGTAACATCGCCGCTATCAAGAAAAGAAAACGTAAAGGGAATTTTTTCACCGGTTTGCAACGGACGCTTCAGCCCCAGACAAACCAGATGATATCCGTCACGCGGGAAGACCATCATAGCATTATGCTGTATTGCCAGATGGTTGAACAAATCGTTCGTCGCTACAGTTTGCTCCTGCTTCGTATGATGCGCCATAATTTTTGTGCATATCGGAGAAGCAATGCCTTTTAAAAGGCGATCGACCGAATCGCTATTTTGTAGCGAAAAAAACCCCGCAGCACGGGTTGAATTTGTGGCCAAGGGCAACAATGTGCCCCCAGACACCACCACATGCGCATTATTCTGCGCTGGCGGTTCTGCATAGACAGGGGCCACAGCACTAGCCAAAGCCACGCAAACGCCCCATACACTGAACCGATTACGACGCATCAGACTTTTCATCAATGGGAACACCCTCGTAAAACCTGTTAGGGACCAAATCTCTCGCTTTAGAGTGGACCGGTTTGCAGGGGTAAACAAGGCCGTACGCACAGGATAGATCATGCACTGCCCATTCTGTGGACATGAAGACACTCAAGTTAAAGATAGCCGCTCCTGTGAAGACGGCACCGCAATCCGCCGTCGGCGTGTGTGTTCCAGTTGCCAGCTGCGTTTTACGACTGTTGAGCGTATCCAATTACGTGAACTCTTTGTACTAAAAGCTGATGGCCGCCGTGTCCCATTAGACCGCGACAAACTAGCTCGTTCGATTCGTGTCGCATTGCGCAAACGCCCGGTTGAAGAAGAACAACAAGAACAGCTTGTCACACGCTTGGTACGTCAGCTTGAGGCATCCGGCGAAACGGAAGTTTCTTCACAAAGGATCGGCGAACTTGCCATGGACGCATTGCGCACAGTGGACGACGTGGCGTATGTCCGGTTCGCTAGTGTTTATCGCGATTTTCGAGAGGTCGAGGCATTTTCTAAAATTCTGGCAGACATGAATCCCTTGCCAAGTGCTGAAGACATTCTGCGCGCACCCAAACATGCTGTAGAACACCCACAAACTAAAGACCGACGCTCCAAATAAGCGCCGTCACGCACAAACAAGACGGAAAAAAATCCGCGTAGCCCGTTCAGGAGAAACCATGACTAATTCACCAGAGCAACCCGCTCGCCGCAGCCGCACCATAGCCCGCGTCGCTGCCGTCCAAGCGCTCTTCCAGTGCGAACAATCTGGCGATAACGCTGAAACCGTTGTTGATCAGTTTATCCGCCATCGCAAAATTACGCCCGGTGCTTCTTTTGAGGACGGCCACATTCCTGATGCGGATCTTAAGCTGTTTCAGGACATCGTACGGACCACAACCTGGAATCAGGACGAAATCGACAAGACAATCGTCGCTGCCTTGCCAGAAACATGGAACATCACACGCCTTGACCCCGTACTGCGCGCACTTCTGCGCGCGGGTGCTTACGAAATTCTCAAAACCGACGTACCCGGCCGCGTGATCATCAACGAATATCTTGACGTAGCTCACGGCTTTTTCTCAGGCGACGAGCCCCGCATGGTCAATGGCCTTCTAGATACGCTGAACCGCAATAAAGCCGCCGCAAACAACTAACGCACACCAAAGACCGGAGGCCACCCATGAGCATGGGAGAGTTCGACGTCATTGAACGTCATTTCCGGCCTCTGGCAGGTCAGGACGCGCTGGAGTTAAGCGACGACTGCGCTCTCCTAACGCCCCCTGAAGGGCAGGTTATTGCTATCTCGACGGATACGATGGTTGAGAATGTGCATTTCCTGCCCACAGACCCGGTAAACACGCTCGGACGCAAACTTCTGCGTTGCAACCTGTCCGATCTGGCAGCCATGGGAGCATCCCCTCTAGGCTACACGCTCAATCTAACGCTACCACGCGGCCGCACCTACTCGAATGAGTGGTTCGAGGCATTTTGTTCTGGTCTGGCCGAAGATCAAAAACACTACAACATCCCACTAATCGGTGGGGATACAACCTCCACAGATGGCCCGTTAGTTCTAAACGCCACGATATATGGCGGCGTAAAACGCGAGAAGGCACTGCGCCGTAACGGTGCTCAGGTCGGAGATGAAGTGTGGGTCACCGGCACCATCGGAGACGCAGCTCTAGGCCTGCTAGCGCTTCAAAATATTCTCCCAGACCCAACGGGTTGGCTTAGCACGCGCTACCAATTGCCATCCCCCCGCATAAATCTCGCCTTGCATGACATTGCCAATGCAGCAATGGATATTTCTGACGGCCTTGTGCAAGACAGCGCCCATATTGCACGTGCATCGGGAGTATCTCTGCAAATTAATGCGCACAAAGTCCCAACATCCTCAGCGGCAGATGCACTGGGGCCGCAGCACTTAAAGCGCCGGCTTAGTGGAGGAGATGACTACGAACTTCTGCTCTGTGTACCTCCGCACAAAACAGCCGCACTTAAGGCGGCCTGCGCGCAACATGGCGTGCATGTCACTCATATCGGTCGAGTAGACGTCGGGCAGGGCGTCACTGTTTGTGACGAGAAGGGCCAATCTCTACATTTCGAGAAAACGGGTTGGCAGCATTTTTGAGACAACCTCAAAAATGCTGCTGCATTTATTCCTTGCTGTCGGTCAACAACGAGATTTCGTATAAGCGATGCCGTTTGTATGGCTGCGGCACAATTGCCTCCGCCAAATTTTTCATCCGCGTGTCGCTTTCCTGAATCCAGCCTAACTCAACCCAACGATAAGGGAGGCTGTGACGACGCCGAAGCAACTCAGCAATCGCAAGAGATGGCAAAAGCGCGCCAAGCATGGTGTTGTGCAAACGACGCGTCACCCCCAAAAGAATAACACGCGCAGATTCAAAACGATGCTGAAGCAGTCGAGAGGCCAAGCGCACCCAACCTAAAGGGGAAGGTGACCCATTCAAATCCCCCGCGATATCAAAAACATTTGGCACCACTAGCGCCATTGCGACAGGTACACCATCTTGGTCAATCTGAACGTAATGCTCTGGTTTTAAAACTAACTTCAGCTGCGCAATCATTGCCTGCATTTCATAGTCCTGCAGCGGAACAAAGTTATATTTCTCTTCCCAAGCATCATTATAAAGTTGGCGCAGTACTTCACCTTGAGATGCCACTTCTTTTTTGGACAAGCGCGCTACTGATATGGCTCCTAAGCGACCTTCGCCAATTTTGAGGTCACCAGGAACGCGAAATTTCTCTTCGGTGTGCTCGTCCAAATCAAGACGATAACTCAAAAGATCTTCAGTCTTATGCAAGCCTGCTGCTTCGATCATTCCACCCAAAGCTTTCGGGTGCCAAGGCATGCCCACCATTGGTGCTTGATCTTGCCCTTCAATCATCTGACCGGATTCACCGTTACCGCTCAAAGTCACTGGGCCGCGCATGGTCTGCATACCTTGCTGTACCAGCCAAGCCTGCGCTGCTTTTATAAGCGCACTCACGATGGCCTGCTCGGGGACGCAATCAAGCGCGCCAAAAGAACCGACAGCCTCTCCCCAGTGCTCTAAGGCGCGATGATCAACGATCGCAGCAATACGCCCTACAGGCGTTTTGCCCCGCCACGCGAGGAAATACCGGATACGCGCATGCCTGAAAACTGCAGACTTCCGAGGGTTCAAAAGGTCATTTTGTTCCATATCCAAGGGAGCAAAATACCCATCCATGCCAGCGTATAAGTGCCGTGGAAGCGTGATGAAGGTCTGAATATGGCGCTTATTCACAACGGGGCGAATAACCAGACTATCCGGTGGGGAGACAGGCGAAGGCACAGACGGCATGTAAATCCTTATAAATTGTTAGTGAACGCTGCAATTGCACAAAAGATCGGGCTTTTTTGCACAGCAAGGCTATATGTTTCCATCTTCTTTCGCCCTTTTATTCATGAAGTTTTGCGTCTTAATGAAACAAGCAGCCATTATTCCCCATAAAACCATCCTTATAACTGGTGCTTCCAGCGGCATTGGAGCTGCCCTTGCGCAGCATTATGCTCAAACTCATACGCATCTTATTTTATGGGGACGTAGCCAAAAACGCTTATCCCAAGTCGCTCAAAGCGTTGAGAAAAAAGGAGCGACCGCTGAATGTCACTCAATCGACCTAACCAATATTGACGAGGCCCTTACAGCCCTGCGCAATCAGGACAGCCTAACGCCCATTACGCATTTTATCTTTGCAGCTGGCCTTGGAGATATGCGTAAAGAGGGAGAACTTGCAGAAGAGCCAAGCTTGGTAACGGAACTCTGCCTAGTCAATTTTACCACGCCTGCAACACTTGCGACAGAAATGGCAAACCGCATGGCAACGCGTGGGGGAGGGGCCATCGCTTTTATCGGCTCCGTTGCCGCGTTCCATGATTTGCCAATGTCTACCGCTTACAGTGGCTCCAAAGCTGGCCTTGCCCGCTTCAGCACAGCGCTGCATGCGGCCATGTCCCCACACAAAGTATACGTAACGCTTATTTCTCCCGGGTACGTCGATACACCGATGAGCCAGAGGTTGAGCGGAAAATTACCTTTTCTCATTTCCCCACAAAAAGCAGCACAAAAAATTCATCGTGCTATATCACGCCGGAAAGCGCATCTTATCTTCCCGTGGCCTTTTGCCTTCTTTGCTTTTCTTGAGGGCCATTTGCCAAGACCAGTTGTACACCGTATTTTACGGCTTTCTACTATGCAACAAACGCCCCGTAAAACAGAATGCAGTGATACATGACCTTGACTGCGACGGAGTCGTGCGCAACTGCTGACATGGCTCCCTCCGTAGAGGGATCGGATTGATTTAAGATGAGGAGCGGTTTCATGAAAGAAATCGTCACAGTCGACATTGGTGGTACGCATGCACGTTTTGCAATTGCGACTGTCGATGAAGGAAAAGTGGTTAGCCTTGAGAAAGAAGTCACCCTTAAATGCGCTGAGCATGCAAGCTTAGCACTTGCATGGGAGGCCTTCGGACGCCAGATCGCACGCCCATTACCACGTGAAGCTGGCATTGCCGTTGCGTGCCCAGTGGCTGGCGAAATCTTGAAGATGACCAATAATCCTTGGATCATCCAGCCAAGCCAACTCAAAGCGCGCCTGCACCTTGATAACTTTGTGCTTGTAAATGATTTCGGTGCAGTCGGTCACGCCGTTGCTCAAGTTGATTCAAGCTGTATGCAGCATTTGTGCGGCCCGGAAATTGATCTACCGTCACAAGGTACCATCAGCATTGTTGGGCCAGGTACCGGCTTAGGGGCCGCGTGCCTTCTGCGTCGTGGCGACAAGTATTTCGTAATGGAAACAGAGGGTGGCCATCTCGATTACCCGCCACTAGATGACGTTGAAGATCGCATCCTCAAAACATTGCGCAGCCGCTTCCGCCGTGTTTCGGCAGAACGAATCGTATCGGGGCCGGGTCTAAGCAATTTGTATGAAGCAATTGCTGAACAACAAGGCTTGCCCATCACGCTCCGCGATAACCGTACTCTGTGGCAAAATGCTATGGAAGGATCAGACACAATCGCTGCTGCGGCATTGGAGCGCTTCTGCCTTAGCCTAGGCGCTGTGTCCGGAGACCTCGCATTGGCTCATGGTGCACGTGGCGTCGTCATCGCTGGCGGGCTTGGCTTACGTCTTGCCAATATTTTGGGAACATCCGGCTTCGCTGAACGCTTTGTTGCCAAAGGACGATTCGAGGCAATGATGAGCGAAATTCCAGTGAAAATTATCACACATCCACAACCCGGTTTGTTCGGGGCTGCAGCAGCTTACGCTGAGGCTCATTCATAATTTTGGGAGATGTCTTGGAGGTCCGGGCGGGAATTGAACCCACATTCGCGGATTTGCAGTCCGCTGCATAAGCCATTCTGCCACCGGACCTCGGAGACAGGTGCTGTATCCTCTTTCAGCACCGTTTGGTCAATACCCTACGTGCAATAAAGAACAAATTTTTCTTTCCGCCTTACTCGGGCTATGGTGAGAAAATCAATTCAGCACTGCATGTTACGCACTTAATTGTCGTCAGGAGTTTTCATGAGCTCGAAGTTTCTCACCAAGAGAGCAGTGTTCACCCAGCTTGGGTTTGGTTGCAGCGCTGTTATGCTGCTTAGCGGCACAGCTTTAGCTCAGAATTACGACGGAAGTGGCTCACCATCTTTCGTACCGCACACTCTGCAAGAGGCTCTGGCGTCAGCTTACCTGACAAACCCTACATTACGGGAAGAGCGTGCCCGTCTGCGCGCCACTGACGAACGCGTACCAGCAGCCTTAGCGGGTTGGCGGCCAACCATCCAAGGTACCGCACAACTCACACATTACGACGGCCATACAAGTTACGGACCACAAGGCCTCCTGACCGGCAGTTCCAGTGCGTATAATACGCCCGGCTATGTCGGCGGTGTCACGGTCACGCAACCCCTTTACCAAGGGGGCAAAACCGTAGCCAGCACACATGCCGCTACAAATCAGGTTATGGCTGAACGTGCACGCCTCATAAGCACCGAACAAGAGGTGTTTATGAATGTCGTAAGCGCCTATGTAGACGTTATAAAAGACGAACAACTTCTACAGTTAGCGACTAATAACCAGCGTGTTCTGGAGCAACAATTACACGCAACAGAAGAGCGCTTCCATATCGGTGAAATCACACGTACCGATGTCGCACAAGCTGAAGCTGCCTATGCAAGTTCAGTAGCTGAAAGGCAACAGGCAGAGGGCACCTTACAAAGCGCCCAAGCGGTTTATCTACAAGTCGTTGGCATTGCTGCACCGCCCAACCTGCTTCCGCCACAACCGCTTGACCTACCAGTAAAGAACGAACAAGCGGCATTACAGATTGCTGCGGAAAACAACCCAGACATCATTTCTTCGCTTTTCGCTGAAGCCATGCAAAAAGATAACGTATCTGTGCAAATGGCCGCAATCATGCCGAAAGTCTCCGCACAGCTTTTGTACCAGCACAGCCGCAATCAAGGTTACGGGAACTCCACCCTTGATAATAAAGCAGGCGTCATTGCTTTTCAGGTACCCATTTATCAAGGCGGCTCCGAATACTCATCAGTCCGCAGTGCGCGTCAGGAGGTCTTAGCCGCCCACCGCGAAATTGACGTACAGCGCCGCTCGGCTTTGCAAAAAGCCTCGTCAAGCTGGCAACAAATGACATCGCTGCAGTCAGCGATTAAAGCGGACCGGGTTGCTATTTCGGCGAATATTTTGGCCCTTAGCGGCGTTGAGCGCCAAGCCCTTCTGGGAACAACCAGCACACTGGCCGTATTACAGCAGCAGCAGACCCTCCTAGTCGCGCAGCAGACTCTCGTCCAACATCTTTCTAACCTTGTGACATCATCCTATTCAGTGGCTTCGGCCATTGGCCGTCTGACAGCAGCTGACTTGAAAATCGGCGTACCTCTTTACGACGAAAAAGCGTATTATAATGCTGTTAAAAACCGGCTGTGGGGCATATCGGATTATGCCCAAAACCAACCCGGGCGATAAATACAGGTCTGATTTCCATGCAGGATAACAATATTGACCAAGTTTTGAGCACTATTCGTAAAATCCTGCAGGAAGACAGCCACTCCCCAAAAAATTCCGTCCCTCTACGCAGCGAGATCAATCCTTTGGACAATGAATTTCTTTTGGATCATTCCATGATGGTCAAACCACCTAAGTCAGATAAATTTACTTTCCCACCACATTTGGAGGATGCCAGCTTGGACCACTCAATCGATCTGCACGACCATGAAGCCATGGTGGACCAGCTTACATCAGACGCAGTGGAACGCTCTTTCAGCGACCTCAAAAACCAGTTTGAGCACGCCACGCCACCCGCCAAAACCATGCGTGTTTCATCGCATAATGACCTCACCATTGAAGACATCGTCAGAAGCGAAGTGCGTGAAATGGTCCGTACATGGCTCGATAGCCACCTTCCTTCGATGGTCGAGGATATGGTCCGTACTGAAATTGCACGCCTGCGTGCCAAGGTCTGATTACTAAAACCACTTAGGGTTGTGCCTTTTAGGGTATCGACCTTATGTCCCAAGAACGATAAGTGCTTCCGCTTTCTCAGCGTTAATCAACACAACACACGGACGATCATGCTCGATAAAAGTTTTTCTCCAGCCAACCACGAAACCAGCCTCTATGACCGCTGGGAGAAAAGCGGGGTCTTTCATGCTGACCCGAAAGCACCCGGCGACGCTTTTTCGATCATGTTCCCGCCACCAAATGTGACTGGCACGCTCCACCTTGGGCATGCGCTAACGTTCACGCTTCAGGATATTCTCATTCGCTGGAAGCGCGGCACAGGATTTAACACGCTTTGGCAGCCTGGAACTGACCATGCCGGTATCGCCACTCAAATGGTGGTTGAACGCGCGCTAGACAAGCAAAACACAAGCCGTACAGCTCTGGGACGTGAAGAGTTCGTCAAACGTGTCTGGGACTGGAAAGAGGAATCTGGCGGTACCATTATCCAACAGCTGCGTAAGCTCGGTGCATCAGCTGACTGGGAACGCGAACGCTTCACCATGGATGAAGGGCTGTCCCAAGCCGTCCGTAAAGTGTTCGTCACCCTCCATAGCGAGGGCCTGATCTACCGTGACCGCCGCTTGGTCAACTGGGATCCGAGCTTCCGATCAGCAATTTCTGACCTTGAAGTTGAAAACCGCGAGACAAAAGGCTCAATGTGGTACGTTCGTTATCCATTGGATGACGGCCGCACTATCACAGTCGCAACAACACGCCCAGAAACGATGCTGGCTGACTCTGCTGTTGCTGTTCATCCAGAAGACGAACGTTATGCAGACTATATCGGTCAATTTGTCACGTTACCGCTTACAGGGCGGCGCATTCCAATCGTCGCGGACGAGTATTCAGACCCGGAGAAGGGTACTGGCGCCGTTAAAATTACCCCAGCCCACGACTTCAATGACTTTGAAGTCGGCAAACGTCATGATCTTCCTTCGCCCACCATTCTGGACGAAGCTGCGCATATTTGCCTTGATGAAATCCGCAGCGAATTACGCGATGTAGAAAACATTTCTGCCATAGCATTCGTCGAGGCCTTGCAGGGGGTAAGCCGGGAGGAGGGACGTAAACGCATCGTCGCTGAACTTGAAACACTCGGCTGGCTTGAAAAAATTGAACCCCACAAACTGCAAGTTCCGTACGCTGAGCGTGGCGGCGCAATCGTTGAGCCTCGCCTGACTTGGCAGTGGTACTGCGATGCTAAAACATTGGCTGGCCCAGCTATTGAAGCGGTAGAGAGTGGTAAAGTCTCCTTTGAACCGCGCCAGTGGCAAAACACATTCTTTGCTTGGATGCGTGATATCCAGCCTTGGTGCATTTCGCGCCAGCTTTGGTGGGGCCACCGCATTCCGGCGTGGTACACTGATAACGGTGACATTATCGTCGCTGAGACAGCAGACGAAGCACAAGCGAAAGCGGGTGAAGGCGTTACCATCACACAAGATGAAGACGTTCTGGACACGTGGTTCAGCTCTGCTCTATGGCCTTTCACAACGCTTGGCTGGCCAGAAAATACTGAATCCCTAGCGCGTTATTACCCTACTAGCGTGCTCGTAACGGGCTTTGACATCATCTTCTTCTGGGTCGCCCGGATGATGATGATGGGCCTGCACTTCATGAAGGACGTACCGTTCCAAACCGTTCTCATCCACGGCCTTGTACGTGACGAGAAGGGGCAGAAAATGTCCAAATCCAAGGGGAATGGCATTGATCCCTTGGACCTGATTGAAGAGTACGGGGCTGATGCGACGCGCCTTGCCATATGTGCAGGCACAGGGCCGGGCCGTGACATCAAACTGGGACGCAAAAAAGTTGAAGAGCATCGGGGCTTTATTACAAAGCTGTGGAATGCCGCACGTTTCCTAGAAATGAACGGCGCAAAACCTGTTGAGGGTTTCGACCCAACAACGGTTCAAAGCAGCCTCGGGCGTTGGATCCTTTCTGAAGCAAATGAAGCTATTGCCGAGGCAAGCCGCGCGCTCGAAGCTTACCGCTTCGATGAATATGCGGGCAGCTGCTACCGCTTCGTTTGGACCCGCTTCTGTGACTGGTTTGTCGAGCTTGCCAAACCCTTGTTGGCAGAAGAGAGCGCGGAGAGCGACGAAATCCGCAACGTCAGCGCTTACGTACTAGGCCTGATCTTGCGCATGATGCAGCCTGTTATCCCATTTGCAACAGCCACGTTGTGGGAAGAACTGGGCTACTCAGGCGCGTTCGAGACGATGCCATGGCCAACAGCCGTCGCGCTCGAAGGAGCCGAAGAAAGCCGCGCAGAAGTTAACTGGCTTATCCGCCTGATCAGCGAAATACGTACAGTCCGCGCTGAAATGAACGTGCCCCCTGCACAGAAAGCGCCTATCCTTCTACGTGATGCAACCGCGGAAAACCTCGCGCGTGCACAGCGTTGGAACGAAGCACTCGGCCGTATGGCGCGTGTGGAAAGCGTGTCTGTGCTTGAGGGCGAAACGCCACGCCATGCAGCTCAGATCGTTCTTGACGAAGCGACTATCTTCCTGCCCCTCGGTGGTTTGATTGATCTTGATGCGGAACGTGCGCGTCTTGCTAAAGAGATCAAACGTATTGAGGGCGAAATTACAAAGGTTGAGCGCAAGCTCGGTAATGAAGACTTCATTGCCCGCGCCAAACCCGAAGTTGTAGACGAAAACCGTCAGAGACTTGAAAGCTTCAGCAGCGATCTGACACGTCTACAGGCCGCTCATTCACGGTTGGCGTAAAAGCTTTGCAGGCCCCGCCCGAAACTAAACAGGGCAGGGCCTGTTTTTCATGAAGACTAAGAATATACCTCAAATTCTGCCTGTCTTTTGCCGTGGCATACAGCCTTGGATTTTAGCGGTAACACTGTCCACAACCATTGCTTCAAACGCCCTTGCATCAACTCCAACAACGGATGAGATAGGCGTAACTCAAGCGCCACTATCCGCAAAAACAACATTGAACGTGGCATACTACGTTCCTTCAGGCTGTCATCACCGAGCCATTCTCATGGTTTTTGCCTCTAAAAACCGTGACTACAAAGCATTCCGCGATGAGAGTATCCCTCTTGCGCAGGAGAGTTGCAGCGTTCTTTTCGCTCCAGAGTTTTCGCTGAACGCATATCCACCACGCGCTTATCAACGTGGCGGCTTCCCCGAAAACCCTGAGGCCCCTTCGCCAGCACGGCTCGTTATTCCTCTAGAAGAATGGGCAAAGCGTTTTATCCTGGATACCTCGCTCCCCGTTATTCTAATTGGGCATTCAGCTGGTGCCCAGTTTCTAAACCGCGTGGCTGCTTATACAATCGGTTCCGAGAACGGTATCATTCTCATGAACCCCGGGAGCACTGTCGAGCCGTCATTCGATATCGCCGTGCCATACGGTTTTGGTGGTGAATGGAGCGCGCTAGAAGCTTCAAGAGCTTTAAAAGCTTATTTGGCTCGGCCGGTATTTTTCTTATTGGGTAGTGAAGATACTAAAACCGCATCGTTTAGCGGCAACGCCCAAGCCGAAGTCATGGCAGAAGGCACAAACCGTCTTCAACGCGGCTCCAACACCTTTGCGGTGGGTAGGTCACTAGCGCGGAAAAACGGGGCTAGTTTTAATTGGCGCATCGCCATTGTACCTAACGTAGGTCATGACGATGCGCTTATGCTCAGTTCACCTGTGCTGGAGCAGACTGTTGCGGCAATAATTAACCGCGGGTCTTTACGATAATCTGAGACAAATCACGCACGGCACCGTTGGCGGCACTCGTGGTCATTGCCGCATAGGCTTGCAGCGCGCGTGAAACCACACGCTCACGGTCAGGAGTCCATGCAGCATCCCCGCGTGCTTTCATAGTCTCACGACGGGCTGCAATTTCTGCATCCGATATATCCAGTTTCATAATCCGGTTGGGAATATCAATCACGATTGGATCGCCATCCTCAACTAGCCCGATGAGACCGCCCTCAGCAGCTTCAGGTGAAACATGTCCAATGGATAATCCTGAACTGCCGCCTGAAAAACGGCCATCCGTCACTAGGGCGCAGCTTTCAGCTAGTCCCTTAGATTTAAGGTAGCTGGTTGGATACAGCATTTCTTGCATACCCGGGCCACCTTTTGGGCCTTCATAGCGGATAACGACCACATCGCCGGCTGCAATTTTTCCGCCCAGAATGCCACTTACAGCATCATCCTGACTTTCGAAAACACGCGCAGTCCCAGTAAAGGTAAGGATATGCTCGGCCACACCAGCTGTTTTTACGATGGCGCCGTCCTCTGCTAGATTACCGTATAAAACCGCCAAGCCACCATCTTGGGAGAACGCATGAGCGCGGTTACGCAGAACACCTTCTTCCCGGTCCGTGTCTAGCGCGTTGTAGCGGCTGGACTGGGAAAAAGCATGAACAGTCCGTACACCGCCCGGCGCAGCACTGAACATATGCCGTGCTTCTTCATCGCCGTTGATGATGTCCCACTTCGCCAGCGCGTCTGCCATTGTGGGTGCATGGACAGTGTTCACCGAGGTATCAAGCAAGCCAGCGCGATCCAACTCACCTAAAATCGCCGGGATACCACCTGCGCGGTGGACATCTTCCATATGAACGTCGTTACGCGCAGGTGCGACTTTGCAAAGGTTAGGTACGCGCCTGGAAAGACGGTCAATATCCTGCATGTGGAAATCAACTTCGCCCTCACGTGCCGCTGCTAAAAGATGAAGCACCGTGTTGGTGGAACCACCCATGGCGATATCAAGCGTCATAGCGTTTTCAAACGCTGCACGCGTCGCAATGGAGCGGGGCAGGACGCGCTCATCATCTTGCTCGTAATAACGGCGGGCCAAGCCAACAACCTCGCGCCCAGCACGAAGGAATAATTCGCGGCGGTCAGCATGCGTCGCCAGAAGAGAACCGTTGCCCGGCAAGGACAAACCCAGCGCTTCTGTCAGGCAGTTCATGGAATTGGCCGTAAACATCCCAGAGCATGACCCGCATGTGGGGCAGGCAGAACGCTCAATGGCCTCTGACTCTTCATCCGTCACGTTGGGGTTAGCCGCAGCGACCATGGAATCAACCAGATCGAGCTTACGGTTAATCGATGGTCCATTCAGCTTGCCAGCCTCCATTGGCCCACCAGAAACGAAAATAACAGGGATATTAAGACGCAAAGACGCCATCAACATTCCCGGCGTGATCTTGTCGCAGTTACTGATGCACACAATGGCGTCTGCACAATGCGCGTTGACCATGTATTCGACTGAATCTGCAATTAACTCACGGGAGGGAAGGGAATACAGCATTCCCCCATGACCCATGGCAATGCCATCATCCACAGCAATTGTATTGAACTCTTTGGCAACACCACCAGCTTCTTCAACAGCAGATGCGACCAAAGAACCCATGTCTTTAAGGTGAACGTGACCAGGAACAAACTGCGTGAAGGAATTCGCAATGGCAATTATGGGCTTGCCAAAATCACCATCCTGCATGCCGGTAGCCCGCCAAAGGGCACGGGCACCCGCCATGTTACGGCCATGTGTCGTGGTACGGGAGCGATAAGCAGGCATGAAAGACTTTCCTAACGATAATTGCCTCATTCCATAGCGAAACAAACGCTAAGATGCCAGTCCACGAAAGAAATGCAAACCTGTTGTAAAACCCCCTTGCCGTAACGAAACGATCGACGCAGAAACAAAGAACTTGATTAACGAGGACCAACTTTTATGAAACGCGCATTCTCACGGCTATGTGCCACCCTCAGCTTTATAAGCCTTGCTGGCACAGCGCTTTCAAGCGCTTACGCTGCGCCTGCCTCCATAACGCCGGATATGGTCCAAACGGGTAATGACATAACCCCACAAGCCAAGCTCTCTACGAGCGGACAAGATTATATCCGCGAAGAAATCATGATCCCTATGCGGGACGGCGTTAAACTTCACACTGTTATCGTCATCCCTAAAGGGGCCAAAAACGCGCCAATTCTCCTTACGCGCACCCCTTATAATGCCTCTGGGCGTCTAAACCGTGTGCCCAACGCCCCGACGATGAGAGCGCTCTGCCCGCAAGGCGATGGGGTTTTCGTGGAAGAGGGCTATATCCGCGTTTTTCAAGACATCCGGGGCAAATACGGCTCTGAAGGGGCGTATGTGATGACCCGCCCACCTATCGGGCCGCTTAATCCAAGCAAGACGGATGATACGACGGACGCTTGGGACACAATCGATTGGCTGGTTAAAAACGTCAAGCAAAGCAACGGCAAAGTGGGAATGACCGGCTCATCTTATGAAGGATGGACTGTCGTAATGGCATTGCTGAACCCACATCCAGCACTAAAAGTTGCAGCTCCAGAAAGCCCGATGGTCGATGGCTGGATGGGCGATGACTGGTTCCATTACGGGGCGTTCCGTCAAGCCGGCCTCGATTACTTCACGATGCAGATGAGCGCAGCCGGAACTGGCCCGACCATTCCACGAGCAGAATCAGACGATTACACTGAATTCCTGAAAGATGGCTCCACCGGGCGTTTTGCTACGCGCGTAGGACTTGACCATTTCCCATTCTGGAACCGCCTGAAAGCGCATCCAGCCTATGATAGCTTCTGGCAAGATCAGGCTTTGGACAAGCTTGTAGCACAAAACCCTCTCAAAGTGCCGACAATCTGGGAGCAAGGGTTGTGGGACCAAGAAGACATGTGGGGCGCAATACATTCGTGGCTTGCTTTAAAGGCAACCCACCCATCTGTACCTAACATCTTGGTCATGGGGCCTTGGCGTCACAGCGGCGTGAATTATGACGGTTCCACACTCGGTCCGTTGCATTTTAATGGGGATACCGCCCTTTGGTACCGCTCAAATGTCATGCGTCCGTTTTTCGACCATTACCTAAAAGGTACGCCTGACCCCAAATTTGATGAAGCCATCATCTACAACACGGGAGAAAATGGCTGGAACCACTTCCGTAACTGGCTAACAGAATGCGGCACCACCTGCCCGCAATACGGCACACGCCTCTACCTACAGCCAGAGCATGGGCTTTCTTTCTCGCGGACGCTCCCCGGCTCTGATTCCTACATATCAGACCCAGCACATCCTGTGCCCTTCCTGCCGCGCCCATACGTAATGGGGGAAGATCCCCGCTGGAAAACATGGCTGCTACAAGACCAACGCTTCGCGGAAGCACGGCCTGACGTCCTGACTTATGAAACACCCGTTCTGGACGAAGCTGTTCAGGTATCCGGTGTTCCCACCGCAGATATTTTTGCCGCAACAACCGGAACAGATGGTGATTTTGTCGTCAAAGTCATAGACGTACAACCTGCACAAACCCCGGATCGCCCGGAAATGGGAGGGTACGAATTACCAATTTCCATGGATATTTTCCGCGGGCGCTACCGCCAAAGCTTCGAAAAACCATCAGCTATCCCTGCTGGACAAGTGCAAAATTACCATTTCACTCTTCCAGCAGTGAACCATATTTTCCAGAAAGGGCACCGAATCATGGTGCAGATTCAGTCCACATGGTTCCCACTCTATGACCGCAACCCTCAGACTTTTGTACCAAACATCTTTGATGCCCAGCCAAAAGACTACAAAGCCGCAACTGAAACTATTTACCGCGGAGGCGACCACGCCAGTGCGATTTGGCTCCCGGTTGTTCACTAAACACGCTGTAGGCAAGGTTTAAGTCGGTTGAGGCCCAACCTATATTAAGGGCCTCAACCTTTTACCAAAGGGCATTTCTCTTCTATGGCTGAAACATCATCCATTCTCCTCGGCGCAGGCTGTTTCTGGTGCGTTGAGGCCGTTTATACCGGGCTGCGCGGCATTATCTCCGCTAATCCTGGTTATGCTGGCGGCGACGTACCTGACCCAAGCTATGAGGCTGTTTGTACAGGCCAAACGGGCCATGCTGAGGTCGTAAATGTAATCTACGACCCAGAGGAAATCTCCCTCAGCGACGTTCTGCGCGTCTTTTTCACAACCCACGACCCAACACAGCTTAACCGTCAGGGAAATGATGTCGGCACGCAGTACCGCTCCGTTATTTTCGGGACGGAAGAGCAGCAGGCTGTTGCTCAGCAAGTCCGTGACGAAATTACCAAAGAAGCTATCTGGCCGAACGACATCGTCACAACAATTGAAGGCCCGGTCACATTTTGGCCAGCCGAAGCCAAGCATTTAGACTACTTTGCCCGCAACCCTCAGACAGCTTATTGCGCGGCTGTGGTTGCTCCTAAAGTGGCCAAGGCACGTAAACTCTACCGCGACCGGTTAAAAAACCCCGACGCGAACTAAGCGCTGCAAGAGGCGGACGTTATTCTTCATCATCAAGATAAAAGCGATCCGCTTCTTCATCATAATCTAGCAATTCGGCATACCGCGCCCATCCAATCGCCGTGCTCAAGGTTTGGCGTGCGTAATCTGGGGACATAGCCTCTTCCAAATCACGACGAAAACGTGCTGCATCAACGCTATGAGCGGGGCGTTCGTCCAAAGTGGAGCGGATGGAACGCAGCAGGGGAATATGGTGCAACAAAGCTGCCCTCATGGTGTCCCTGCGGGCATCTGCGTCCCCTTCGACAAAGGCCCGCCCGCCGTCCGTTAGCAGAATATCTCCGTCCTCCAGCTCAGCTAGCTCCAATCTTTGAAGAGATTCACCCAAAGCCAGCAATTCGTCCAAAGTCATTTGGAGGCGCTTTGCCAGCTCTGGCAAATCCGCACGCCCAAATAATGGGTCCGCCCCGAGCACTTCCATGAGCCCTACCAGTACCTCGACAGGTAGGTCGGGCAGTACAATTTGCGAAGGGGGGGCCGTTACAGGCTGCTGGAGAGGCATCTGATCTACTTCAGACACAATCGGTGCCCGGCGCGTCATTAGGCTATATATCTGATCAACAAACAGCCGGAAATCTTCATCTTCCCGGTTGCGGGGGTGAGGAAAAGGAACGGCTATTTCGTGTGTTACTTTGCCCGGGCTGGACGAAAAAATAAGAATACGGTCACACATAAGCACGGCCTCTTCGATGCCATGCGTTGCTAAAACCATAGCCCGAAGTGAAGGCAAACGTCGTTCAGACCATAATTCGATCAGATCTGTTCTCAAATTCTCTGCGCTCAGCATATCAAGCTCAGAGAAGGGCTCATCTAAAAGCAGAATCTCCGGCCTCAGTGCCAGTGCACGAGCAAAGGAAACGCGCTGGCTTACGGCATCTGAGAGCTCTTTAGGATAAGCATTTTCATACCCCTCAAGCCCCATGACTTCCAACGCATCATCCGTGAAATCCTCACGTTGCGCGCGTGGAACTCTACGTGCTTCAAGGCCAAGCTCAACATTTTGGCGCAACGTCAACCATGGAAAAAGCGCCCCGGATTGAAAAACAGTAGCGACATCGGGGAGCAAGCCCTTAGTAGGCGTACCCCGCCAAAATACCTCGCCTTTAGCAGGAGCCATCTGCCCGCTCATTATTTTAAAAAGCGATGACTTACCGGAGCCGGAGCGCCCCAAAAGCCCCACAATTTCCGCTTCCCGGACTTCGAAGCTTACTTGCTCCAGCACGACGAGTTCAGTCGCGCTGTCTTTGTCGTAAGTCTGGCTACATTCATGAAGACGAAGGAGAGGTTGGATCATCGGAGCGCATATTTCTGCGCGGCATAAACCGCTATTGGCTGAAGGATGAGGCGATCAAACAGCATAGAAAGCAATGTAAGCAACATTAAAAGTAAGATTTGTGCATGTAGATCGCCCAACAGAACGGCCTTTACCAAAGCGCGTCCCAAACCATGCCCGGATGGACCAAGGGATTCAGCTACGATTACAGCATTCCACAAGGGAGCAATGGCCAGTAGAAGGCCACCTGCAATGTCCGGAACGGTGGCAGGTATTACGAGGCGCTTCCACAACAAAACACCGCGTACGCCAAGATTTTCCGCTGTATTACGTAATTGTGTTGGAATACCGCGTATAGCATCCAAAACTGTGCGTCCGTACAGCCCCAACCCGCCGAGACATAACAAAAGAACCGGGTTCGTAACGCCTATTAAGTCAAAAAACGGGTACAACAAGATAACGGGAAAAAGGATAAGACTATCTACCAAGACCCGCTCAAAATTACCCCGCTTCGGTAAATATGACGACACTAAAAGGCCGATGGGAAGCCAAAATGCAAGGCAAAGCCCTAACGCGCCAATGACATGCAGAAAAGTAGATCCGACTTCTACCAGAGCCGCGCGTACCGGCAATGAGGGAACGTGGTGGAGCACAGCAATCACAAACAAAACGCACGCCAAACCTGGCGCAACAGCTTTGAAATGTTCTCGATCTATACGCAATTCTGCGCTGCGCTCACGCGAAACACCTCCCCACCGCAAACAGCCTACAGACGCTATTGCGCCATGGACAGCCTCACCAATGCTGCTCAAGAACGGTCTGTTACGCCATAGACGAAGCACCCATGAACGATAGGGAAATGCACCTGAGTGGCTGCTTTCGAGCCGGTAGCGCTCTGCCCACCCTAAAATCGGATCAACGCAAAAGTGCTTAACAGCCAAAATAACCACAACGCAGACTACGAGAGTCGCAAATAACGTTTGCCAATGGCCTGCCAGAACCTGCGACAAAGCATATGCTCCAATGCCGTTTCCGCGCCCACCAGCGATAAAGCAAAGCCCTGCCTCCGCACCCAGTAAGCGAAACCAAACACCCGGTACAGACCGGGCAAATAGATCCGCAGCGAGGGGAATAGCGACAGGAAAACTTACGCGCCAAAAGCGCTGCCAAGCCGTCATCATCAAGCCGCGCGCAACGGTATCCAACTGTGGCGGAACGTGCTCGGAGCCGTCCATAATGGCCGTCGTAACGCGCCACACCATATTGAACATAGCAACGGCGATTATAGCCCAACTGGCTGGCAGTTCAGCAGCTGCGAGGCCCAAAATCCCTAGACCCGGCACGGCCCGTGCAACCGATAAAAAAGGTATCAAAAAGCGCCTGAAAACCCGGTAGCGGGAGGCAATCCCCGACAGCATTAAGGCTGCCAAAATACCAAAGAAAAAAACAGCCACCACCCGAAGTGTGGTCAAACAGGTATTTCCAAGCAAAGTACCGGCATCGGCAATATGGCCAGAAAACCGTACAGGTGGGGCATAATCTGGCAACAACACCAACGCCAAAGCGCCTATAAACGCAAGGAGAGCTAGCTCGAGCGCGCTAGTCCGCTGCTGCCACCTGCGCAAAACCCGTAAAGGCAAGGTGAGGGATGAATACGCCATTTACACCCCACCTTGCGCAAGAACGCCGCACCCGGGAGCCGTTGCTATGCGGCCGACCCAACCAACAGCCTTTTTAATTTGCAGCCTGTACATGGGTCGATCCTCCGGCCTATTACTGCCCAGTGCTCCCAAAGCCGCCTTTGCCGCGTGCAGTCTCATCAAGGTTTGCCACTTCATGCCACTGCAAACGAACGACCGGCGCCAAAACGCCCTGTGCAATCCGCGTGCCGCGCTCAATGCAAAATTCTTCATTGCCCGCGTTCATGACAATAATTTTTAGCTCACCACGATAGTCTTCATCAATCGTGCCCGGCGTATTGGGAAGTGTAATACCGTGCTTCAATGCCAGACCTGAGCGGGGTCTAATCTGTAATTCATACCCCGGTGGCAGGGCAATGCATAACCCCGTAGGAACCAACACACGCTCACCGGGCTGGATGCAGATTGTTTCTTGCACCGCGGCTAGGAAATCAAACCCTGCGGCACCCTGTGTAGCGTAAGAGGGAAGTGGCAACCCTTCCGAATGAGAAAGGCGTGTAATGGAAACATTGATCAGTTCTGAAGTCATGTTCCATCCTTTACCGTGAAATTATGCCGCTATGAAAGCGTGAAGAATTGAGCCACGCGGTCAGCTAGGCGGTCAGCTACGGCATTTTTGCGCATAAGCGGCCACTCTTCCGTTCCCTGCGCGGTAATAAGCGTCACTGCATTATTATCCGCTCCGAAAACATTTTTGCTCACATCGTTTGCCACAAGCCAGTCACACCCTTTACGGAGGCGCTTAGCCGTGGCGTGCTCCAATACAGTTTCCGTCTCGGCCGCAAAACCAACAACAAGCGACGGACGCTGAGCATGTCTGGAAATTTGCGCCAAAATATCAGGGTTCTCGGCCAACTCCAAAGAGGGAGGGGCACCATTTTTTTTAATTTTCTGGCCTGAGAGAGCCTTGGCGCGCCAGTCGCTCACCGCAGCCGTAAAAACGCCTGCATCAACCGGTAGCTGGGCCTCACATGCGTGAAGCATTTGTTCGGCCGTCTCAACCAGTACCCTCGTCACCCCCGCAGGGAGCGGCAGGGATACAGGCCCGCTGACAAGAACAACCTCAGCTCCGCGCGCGGACAATGCCTCAGCAATAGCATAGCCCTGTTTTCCGGAAGAGTGGTTGGACAGAAAACGCACAGGATCAAGCGGCTCCCGCGTCGGACCTGCCGTGACCATGATGCGCCGGCCTTTTAGCGTATCATGGCGCGAAAGTGTGGCCATGGCTGATCGGCAAATGACCTCAGGGCTACTAAGCCGCCCCATCCCGACCTCGCCACACGCCATGCTCCCTTCGTCAGGACCTATGACATTGACGCCTCTGTCGCGCAGCATAGCCATATTTGCTTGTGTGGCCGGATGTTCCCACATCCGCACATTCATGGCCGGGGCGAGCATAATGGGTGCTGTAGTCGCTAATAAAAGCGTTGTCGCCAAATCGTCCGCCAAGCCATGGGCCATTCTGGCGATTAAATTAGCTGAAGCAGGGCAAACCAAGACAAGGTCAGTATCGCGGGCAAGGCGAATATGGCCAATTTCGCTCTCCTGCGTTGGCTCGAAGAGCACGTCATGGACGCGCTCCCCCGCCAAAGCTTCTAAGCTCAACGGCGTTATAAACTCTTTGGCATTGCGCGTCATAACAGGACGCACAGACACCCCTTCCGCACGCAGCAAACGCACAACGTCCAGCGCTTTATACGCTGCGATGCCTCCACCAACGATGAGAAGAACCCGCTTCACCATAGTTTACAGGCGCCAGCCGGAGTGAATGGCCGCAATGCCGCCGGAAAGGTTCTGATACTTTACTTGCTCCAAGCCTGCGTCGCGCATCATTTGTGCCAGCGTCTCTTGATCAGGGAACATCCTTATGCTCTCGGCGAGGTACTGATAGCTCTCCGCATCACGCGCGATCATCTGGCCCATACGCGGCAGGACCTTAAACGACCATGCGTCATAAATTGGTGCAAGAGCAGCAACTTCCACGCGGGAGAATTCAAGACAGAAGAAACGCCCGCCCGGCTTAAGGACACGGCGCACCTCACGCAGCACTGCGTCCTTATCCGTGCAATTCCTCAGACCAAATGCCATTGTCACGCGGTCAACAGAGCAATCGGCCAATGGAATAGACTCTGCATCAACGACGCAGCATTCAACTTGATCAATCAGACCAGCCTTAATGGCGCGATCGCGGCCCACATCAAGCATGGCGGCGTTAATATCTGACAAAATAGCTGGACCACCGCCCGCACGAGCCCATCCAAAAGTGATATCACCCGTACCACCTGCCAAATCCAGCAGCTTCAAATGCGGACGCGGATTGAGTTGGCTGATTAAAATCCGCTTCCAGACACGGTGGATACCGAGAGACATGACGTCATTCATCACGTCATACTTACCGGCAACACTCTCAAATACTTCACGGACCATCGTTTTTTTCTGCGCGCGTGGCACGCTACGATAGCCAAAGTCAGTGGTATCTTCCACATGATCGGAGTTCAGATCGGCAGCGGAAGTGAACGCAGCAGCGTCGTGGGGTCTATCGGTCATGAAGTAATCGATATAACGTTGTGAGCTATCATGCCAGAGCTTCCCGAAGTCGAAACTGTGATGCGCGGTCTTCGTACGGCCATTGAAGGCCACAAGATTGTGCATGTCACTCTCAACCGCCACGATCTCAGATGGCCGTTTCCTGCCAATCTACGAGAAGAAATGCTCAATCAACGCGTCGTTTCTTTCTCGCGGCGGGCAAAATATATCCTGATGCGCTTAGAAAATAAGTGGAGCGTTTTGTTTCACCTTGGCATGTCGGGCCGCATGCTGATCGGCTCTGTCGGTCAAAACGAGCCTCCTCCAAAGCATGAGCATGTTATCATCGAAAGCGAAGAGGGTGTCCGGATAGGATTCGTGGACCCAAGGCGTTTTGGAGCGATTGACTTGATTCGCACAGCGGATGAGGCATCCCATCCACTCCTCACCAAATTGGGGTTGGAACCGCTTTCAAGCAAATTGGACGGGCCTGTCCTGCAAGAAATGTTTGCGACGAAACGGCACACTCCGATCAAGACTGCGCTCTTGGACCAAAGATATATAGCCGGCTTGGGGAATATTTACGTCTGTGAAGCGTTGTTCAAAACTCGAATCCACCCCGAAAGAACAGCGTCCAGCCTCACAGAAGAAGAAGCGCATCTGTTAGCCCGAAATATTCAGGACATTCTAACAACAGCCATAGCATCCGGCGGCTCGTCCTTACGAGACTACGTGCAATCAGACGGAACGCGCGGCGGGTATCAAGACCTTCATCTGGTTTACGGACGAGAAGGAGAGGCCTGCCGCCAATGCTCAAGCACAGAGATTCAGAGACTTATCCAATCGGGGCGTTCGACATTTTATTGCCCGTCCTGTCAAAAATAAGCCGCTTATCCACAGCAATCTGTGTAAAATACTTGACGGGAAGCGCTAGGCGGAGTAGACCCCGCCAATCATTTTCTGAGACACCATCGAACCGAAACCGAAAGATCCATGGCAAATACAGCTTCAGCCCGTAAGCGCATCCGTCAAAACGAACGCCGCCGCGTTCGCAACGTTGCTCGCGTCTCTCGCATGCGTACCTTCATCAAGAAGGTAGAAAGCGCAATCCAGAGCGGTGACAAGTCAGCAGCAGCTGAAGCGTTCCGTGCGGCTCAGCCAGAAATGCAGCGCGCAGCAGGCAAGGGTGTTGTGGCTAAGAACACAATCAGCCGCAAGCTCTCACGTCTGTCCGCTCGTATCAAGGCTCTGGCCACAGCCTAAGCCTTCAGGCAGGACCTGATATGAAAGACGCGTCCCTGTCCGGGGGCGCGTTCTTTTTTTGGGATTTTTTTGTTTTTACGGCCTGCTCAAGCGCCTCTCCAGATTAGCTCGACGATGTCGCGCTTCGTGCTTGCTTCACACCGTCAACAGGCATAACCTGAGCGGATACGAATCAGCATAACAGCGTACGGACGCCTCACGTCGTGATGTGCCGCTATCCGGAATGTGCCCCGTACAAAACGATAATTCCTACGTCTGTACCCGGCAAGGTTACGGAACTTCGTCACACGTTGCCGTCTTAACTACGGTCAAAGAATGAAAGGAGGGATC